>JAAZFW010000440.1 GCA_012511525.1 Clostridiaceae bacterium | reverse complement strand
GCCTTGCCGGGCATGGCCCAGTTCCGGACCACCCGCTGCATCCAGGGCGACTACACGCTGAAGGTCGCCGACCAGTACCGTCATTTCGATGATTCCGTCGGTGCGATCTGCGACTTCGACCAGCGCGATTTCCTCTATGAGGTGCCCTATCGCTGCCTGGTCCACCACGACTTCGACAACCTGATCACGGCCGGGCGCAGTGCGGCGGCCGAAGGCTACGCCTGGGATGTGCTGCGGGTGATCCCACCGGCCATCCTGACCGGCCAGGCGGCCGGACTGGCCGCGACCCAGGCGATCGACGCGGGCCGGCCCATCCACGCCGTGGCGATCGAGCCGCTGCAGGCGGCCATGGCCCAAACGGGCGTGTTCATCCATTTCGACGACGCGTGGGTGCCCCGGGGCGCGGCGCAGCCAGCAAAGGAAGAAGACTATGGACATATCTGAGATCGCCCTGACGCCTGCGCGGCTGCGCATGGCTGCATCTGATCGGCTATACCAGCCCGACGACCGCCTCTGGCAGGGGATCCCATCGCTGGCCTGGAGCGGAAGAACCGGCTATGCGGTCTTCTACAGCGGCCAGAAAACCGAGGAGAGCGGCAACTTCGCGGTGGTCATCCGCAGCCAGGACGACGGCCGGACCTGGACAGATCCCTGGATGGTCATCGAGCACACGAACCCGGAAGTGCGGGTCTTCGATCCCAACCTCTGGCTGGACCCCTTGGGGCGGCTGTGGCTGTTCTGGGCCCAGTCCCGGGGAAAATACGACGGCCGGGCCGGTGTCTGGGCATCCGTCAGCGAAAATCCCGATGCAGACCGGCCGACCTGGTCCGAGCCGCGCCGCATCGCCAACGGCATCATGATGAACAAGCCGACCGTGCTTGCGGACGGCACCTGGCTGTTGCCCTGCGCCGTCTGGATCAGCCATCCGGCCGGTGAAGACCACCCGGAAATGGCCGGTGAACGCCATTCCAACGTCGTTGCGTCGACCGACCAGGGCCGGACCTTCCAGCTGCGCGGCGGTGCGGAAATCCCGGACCGCAGCTTCGACGAACACCAGGTGGCCGCGCTTCAGGACGGTCGTCTCTGGATGCTGGTTCGGACCCGCTATGGAATCGGGCAAAGCTTTTCTGCGGATAACGGGTTCACTTGGACGCCCGGGGAAGATTCCGGCCTGGGCGGTCCCTGCTCGCGCTTTTTTATCGGACGGCTCCAGTCCGGCCGGCTGCTGCTTGTCAACCATGTCGGATTTTCCGGCCGCAGCCATCTGACGGCCCTGCTTTCCGAAGACGACGGACAAACCTGGCCTTATCGCCTGCTACTCGATGAACGTCGCGACGTCTCGTACCCCGACGCGGCTGAAATGCCCGCCGGACGCATCCGGATCATCTACGACCGGGAACGGTACAAAGACCGTGAAATCCTGTTCGCTACGCTGGATGAAGCGGATATCCTGGCCGGCGCCTGCCGGTCCGAGACCAGCCGACTCCGGCAGGTGATCAGCAGGGCGAGCGGGCAACGGGAAGGTTGAAGCGGTTTTTTCCGGACGCGACAGTCTGGACAAGGGTGCCCTCCATGGTATAATCGTAAAATCAACCTGGAGGGCTTCACCATGAGAAGACAACTTGTTTCCTGCTTGACCTGCCTCATTCTCCTGCTTACGCTGATCCTTGTACCCGGTTCACCCGTACAGGCGGCCGGTGTAGCTGTATACGATACGGCATCCTACTGCAATGTGCCCGCCGCCAACCCCGGCGATCCCGCTTACAGCGAAATGGCTGTCGAGCAATTCGTATTGGGCTTCGGCTGCCAATACGTGAGCGGGATACGCCTTGCTGAGACTTTCATCCTGGATGAGGAAGCCACCATCGGGTCGGTCGAGCTGTTTGCTTATCTAACGGGCTCGAGCACCACCCCCTCGTTTACAGGCGCTTATCTGGCGATCTACGACGGTAACCCGGCCGATGGCGCCAGCATCCTCTGGGGCGACATGGTAACCAACCGTTTCGAATCTGCCGTGTTCACCGGCTGCTATCGTGTGATGCATGGTTCGACCGATACCCAGCGCCCGATCATGAAGATCGTGGCCGACGTCAGCACGGAAAGCAGCCCTGGCCTGGAACTGGCTGCGGGCACCTACTGGC
>JAAZFW010000439.1 GCA_012511525.1 Clostridiaceae bacterium | reverse complement strand
GGCTGATACAGCTTTTGCCGGACGAGAGGCAACCATGGAACGAAGCCGGCTCAGGCGAGTCGGCACACTCCCTTGAGCATAGGGTTATTGTAGCTTTTTTCAGATCAGTCATCAAGCTATTTGACAAAATTCGTTTTCGCAGCGGGTCGCTTTTCCCGTTTTGTGGTATGATCAAGGCAACAGTCATCCCCCGAGACCTGCCCTGTCTTGAAACGGAGGATCGCCATGAACGCATCATTTTGCCGCCATTGCGGCCGTCCCTTGGAACCGGGCGCCTCGTTTTGCGCTTCGTGCGGCAATCCGGTGGTGCAGCCAGCCGCAGCGGCGCGGACCCGGCGCAAGCCATCCTGGATTCCCATTGTCGTCGGCGTCCTGCTGCTGATCATGGGCATCAGGATTCCGCTGGCCCTCGCGCTGGGCGTCGAAACCACCGGAACGGTCCGGTCGGTCGAGCAGCGCATCAACAGCAATTCCAGCAAGCTGGACCACAACTACGACATCCATTATACGTTCCGGACCCGGGACGGAAAGACCGGCAGCGGCACCACGAGCATGAACCGCGTCTACAATGTCACCCGTTTGCCGGCTGAGGGCAGCAATATCGGGGTGACCTACCTGCCCGGCCTGCCATTTGTCAACGTGCCGTCCGACCAGAAAAACCTGGGCTGGTCGACCTTGATCTTCATCGCACTGGGCGCGCTGCTGCTGGTCATGGGGATCCGCGGCACCGCTACGGTGACCCGGATCAGGCGCTGATCCGGAAAAACCGAACGGCGCCAGGAGGCTTCATGATGACATCTGATCGCGCCGCCAACGCGGATTTAACCCGTATTTTTCCCGATTATAAGCCCGTCAGGCGCCTGATCGTCTGCCAGCCCGGCTGGCCTGTCGAACAAGTCGACGCCTGGATCTGGCTGCGCTGCCTGCAGGGCCTGGTCAACCGCGATCAGCCGCAGCTGTACCTGATGACCGGCGACCCGCGCGCCGCGGACGGCAAAGCCGCCTTGCACGAGGACCATTGGCTCTCCTGGTACCGTGAGAAATGGCAGATTCACGTCGAGCGGCTCGACGACCCGGAGGCGGTGCTGGCCCGGTTCCGCCACCTGGTTCGAGGCTATGTCCTCTACGACACCGAAAACGTCCTGCAAACGCAAAACCTGGCCATAACACGCTGCGGCCTGGACAGCACGCTGCCGGTCGCTCCGGGCCAGGAGGCGGTCATGATCCGCCAGGGCCTGACTTGTTCCGATGATCTGCGCGGCCGCTTTGCCGACGACTGGGACGCGGCCGAATGGGCCGTCGAACACCTGTGGCCGCGCTGCAACAAGCGCATGTTCGCCAATTTTTGCGTGCATCGCCCCACCTGGTACGCCATGGCCCACGAACTGGAGGACTTCGTCGTGGCCAACCGCGTGCTGGCACTCGATTTGCCCCGGTCGCGTGTCTTTCGCCGTTCGCTCAACCTGTACCGCCGCCTGATGAAGACGGCCGAGGCCCCTGGTGTGCAGCTGAACTGGCACTGCATCTGGGACCAGGAGAAGGAATTTGTCGCGGAGGCGGCGCAATGCGGCTTTTTCTCGCTCTGCTCGCTGCGTTCGCCCAACATGACCGTGCATGGCGGTGTCGGCGATCCGGACCGGGCTTACCGGCAGGCGCTGCCGCCGGCCGAACAATGTGTCGCGGCGCCGGACAAGGTCTATGTCTGCCTCTACAACAGCGACGGCGACGCCACCTGGGCCATGCAGAACCTCCATTCCGACAACTGGCTCGACCCGGACCGCGGCTCGTTCCCGTTCGGCTGGGGCTTTCTGCCCCTGATGGTGAAGCTGATGCCCGGGATGCTCCAGTACTACCAGGAAACCCGGCTGGCCAACGATTGCTTCTGGGGGCCGTCATCCGGCGCCGGCTATACCTACTCATGGCTTTGGCCGGAAGACCTTGTTGACGGCTACCTCCGGGACTCCCGCCGCCTGCTGGACCAATCGGGCCAGAACGGCTGCAACATGGTCAATTGGTTTCTGCGCGACTGGTGGCGCGAGGTCGAGGACGACCGGGCCGTGGCCCGTGAGCAGGCGCTGCTGGACCCGGGCCCCGGACTGGTTTGCGGCCTGGGCGGATCGCCGTACGCACAAAATTATCCGTTCGGCGCCATCCCGAAACTGCACTCGGTCCACATCGCCAATGTCGGGCGCGACAACATCGGCGACATCGTGCGCTTAAGCCGCGAATGCCCCACCAGGCCGGCTTTCTATTTCCTGTTCGCCCAGATCGCCAAGGGTATCTTCCACCAGCTGGACAGCGAAATGAGCCGCCTGGCGGACCATCCTGAGATCGAGATCGTCAGCATGGACCGGTTTTTCCTGCTTCTCAAGAATGCCCGGGATCGCGGCCTGATCAGGGAACCTTTTTATGCCAAGACAGACCAGCTGGCCGAGACATGGCTCAAGGCACCCGGCCGCAACCGGCTGCCCCTGTACGAGAAACTGGCCGGCGAACTGGCCAGGGCGGCAACAGCGGCGCCAAAAGAGCGGCGCCGGATCCTGGGGCAGGCGGGATGGACCCAGCTGGTGTCGGCTGAAATCGAGCACGTCGCCCGGGACCGCGACCTGTTTTTGCGTTATTTTGAATCGCGCACGCCGCCGACCGCCGAGCAGGAACCGGACGCGCTGTTCTATGTCGCGTTCACGGTTGCCTGGGGACTTGTCCGATCAGCACTCGAAGCGCAAGGCGTCTACGCCAACCAGCGCGACCAGTGCCTGGCGGATTTTATCCGCACCTGCCGCACGGTGACCGATCCGGCCCCGTTCGAAGCGCTGTTTGCCGCGTGGCAGGAATGGGAGGCGGGAACACCGCCGCTTGGTCAGACCGTTGCCTGGTGCCAGGCGCTCGAACCGGCCGCGCGAGACCTGGCCGACCGTTTCGGGGGCGGCGCGGACGAGACCTTTACCGGTTGGCCGCCCCGGAGCATCTAGACATCCGAAAGGTCCTTTGCGGCATACGATAATGGCAGAAAAGCCTGCTGATCGAGCGGGATTTCGAAGCGGCTTTCGCCGTCCCTCTGGTAGAGCCGCTCCAGCCGATGGCCGTTGTCGAGGCGCGTCAGGACGTCCACGTCGCCGCGGACGGCGATTTCCGCCACGCTGCCGTGAGGCAGAAACGACTGCAGCGCAAACGTCTGGTTGTCATACAGGAACAAGCTGACCGGCGCCTGGCCCAGGTAGCGGACCGGCCTTGAAAAAGACAGGTACTGGCGGATCTTGTCCAGCGATGCAACCGGCAGCAACTGGAGCTGGGCGTAGTTGTCCGGCGTGTTGAGCAGCATGACCCGTCCGGCGGCATAGAAGGACATGCCGAGCACAAGGTTGGACAGGGCATTTTCCATTTGCATCACGTGGTAGTTGATGTCGTTGACTTTCCACTCCAGGAAGGGGAAGGCGATCGCGGTCCGGGCGTAGTCGTAGCGCACCTGGCTGGACCAGCCCCGGTCGAAGGCGCCGAACTGGGCCGAGGCCATTTTCTGCCCGCTGTCCCGAATCCAGATGAACTCGTCGAGGCCAAGCGGCTGCATGGCCCGGGCAAAGCCTGTGGTCAGAACGGCGTCGCCGCCGTTCTCGAGATGGCCGCGCAACCGGGCCAGAATGTCGCTGTCGCAGGCCGAGGCGGCGGTCAGGAGGACCAGCTCCGGAGCCCTGGGGAAATCGGCGGCAGGCTCGAGCGGCACGCCGCACATGCCCAGGTAGTCGTAGAGGTGGTCTTCACCGCTCGAACCGGCGGGCAGGTAGACCGGGATGCCCCATGGCTGGCCTAAAGAACCGATCACCGCGTCACATTCGGCCAGACGGCAGCCCAGTGCGGCGCGCCACGAGCCAGTTTGCAGCAGGCCGGCGCAAAACAAGGTCAGTTCCGGCGCCTTGGCCAAAAGCGTCAGGTTGGCCTGCTCCAGGTAGGCGTCAAGACTGCCGCACATGATGTTGTCGATCCAGCCGCCCCCGTTGTTGTGTTCTTTAAGGTTGGCCAGGTAGCGGATCAGGGAATAGGAGGTGTAACGCGGGTTTTTGAACAGGGAGTAGGTCGTATGGCGGGTTTCGGTGCCGGCATGGATGCCGTCCACCAGGGCGGGCTGGTGCCGAGGGTCGTAACCGAGCCGCTGGAACGATTCGTTGTAGGTCGGGTACTTCAGAACGATCTTGACCGACTCGTTGACCTCCCTGGCCGGTCCGACCATATGGCGTTCAAGAAAATCCGTCAGCATGGCCATGCGGAACGTTGCCCAGTCGCGTTCGCCTTTGGCCTCGCGGCAGCGCGCGCAGGTGCAGTTGGTCAAAAAGGAATCGTCGATCATGATTTCGTCAAACTGCTCAGCCATGCGCCGGAAAAGGCCGCTGAACAGGTCTTGGGCCCAGGGATCCGTATAACAGAACGGTTGGCCGATGCGTGTCTCGTGACCGTCCTGCAAGGCCGAAACCGGCATCATCGCTGTCGCCGAGGCAATGCCCTGTTCGGCGAAAAGCTGTTTGGCCCTGGCCAGTTTTTCGCGCGGCACTGTTTCGGAGCGGAAGGTCTCCAGGTAGACCTTGTCCAGACGCAGATCGCGCAGAAACGGCGCCACGTGATCGCAAAAGGCGGCGCGGTCGTCCGGAAGCTGCAGCACATCCTGTACGGTGAAAAAAAGACTGAGCCTGAAATTCTGGTAACGCGCCATCCTTGACCTCCTGTTACCGGCCGCGAGGCGTCGCCTGTCTCTTTTCATTATAACCGCCTCTGCCAGGCCGGATCAACCAGGATGGCTTGACAAGGGTCAGACGCTTGTTTACAATACAGTTAGCACTCAAAGGTGGCGAGTGCCAAAATGCTCTGGACCGGACAGGTGATCGATCGTGACAGTGACCGCTGTGAAAGATTTTTCGCTGACCCAAAATGCGTCTGGGGCTTTTTTGCGCATCACACCACGACAATGAGATTTGGGAGGGATTACGATGTCAATCAAGCTGATCGCATACGATGAACAAGCGCGCAAGTCGATCGAGGCCGGTGTCAACAAGCTGGCCAACGCGGTCAAGATCACGTTGGGGCCCAAGGGGCGCAACGTGGTGCTTGACAAGAAATTCGGTTCGCCGGTGATCACCAACGACGGTGTGACGATCGCCAAGGAGATCGACCTGGAGGACCCGTACGAGAACCTCGGCGCCCAACTGGTCAAGGAAGTGGCCAGCAAGACCAACGATGTTGCCGGCGACGGCACGACGACCGCGACGCTGCTGGCCCAGGCAATTGTCCGCGAAGGGCTGCGCAACATCGCGGCCGGCGCCAACCCGATCATCATCAAGCGGGGGATCGACAAGGCGGTCGAAGCTGCGGTCGAATCGATCAGGGCCAGCAGCCAGAAGGTTAAGGGCAAGGACGACATGCGCTTTGTCGCCACCATCTCGGCCGGTGACGAAACGGTCGGCCAGCTGATCGCCGACGCCATGGAGAAAGTCACCGCCGACGGCGTGATCACGATCGAGGAGTCCAAGACCGGCCTGACCCATACGGAAGTGGTCGAAGGCATGCAGTTCGACCGCGGTTACGTATCACCGTACCTGGTCACCGACACGGACAAGATGGAAGCGATCCTGGACGACCCGTATATCCTCGTGACGGACAAGAAGATCAGCAGCGTCCAGGACCTGTTGCCGGCCTTGGAGATGATCGTCAAGATGGGCGGCAAGCTGCTCCTGATCGCCGAGGATGTCGAGGGCGAAGCGCTCGGCACGATCGTGGTCAACAAGCTGCGCGGCGTCTGCAACTGTGTCGCGGTCAAAGCCCCCGGTTTCGGGGACCGCCGCAAGGAGATGCTGCGCGACATCGCCATCCTGACCGGCGGCGAGGTCGTATCCGAGGAGATCGGCCTCAACCTGAAGGACATCAAGCGGGAATGGCTGGGCCGGGCCAAGTCGGTCAAGGTCCAGAAAGAGAACACGATCATCGTCGACGGCGCCGGCACTACCAAGGCGATCCACGACCGCATCGGCTCGATCCGCAAGCAGATCGAGGACACCACGTCCAGCTATGACAAGGAGAAGCTCAACGAGCGATTGGCCAAGCTTTCCGGCGGTGTCGCGGTGATCCGGGTCGGCGCGGCCACCGAAACGGAGATGAAGCAGCGTAAATTCAAGGTGGAAGATGCCCTGCACGCCACGCGCGCGGCCGTCGAGGAAGGGATCATCCCGGGCGGCGGCGCTGCTTACATCAACGCGTTGCCGGCAGTCCGGGACGTGGTGGCCAGCCTGGCGGGCGATGAGAAGACAGGCGCTTTGATCATCCTGCGCTCGCTCGAAGAGCCTTTGCGCCAGATCGCGATCAACGCCGGCTACGACGGCGCGGTCGTCGTCGACAAAGTCAAGAGCAGCGCTCCGGGAACGGGATTTGACGTGATGAAAGAGGCGTATGTCGACATGGTCGCCGCCGGCATCATCGACCCGGCCAAGGTGACGCGCTCCGCCCTGCAGAATGCCGCCTCGGTCGCCGCCATGATCCTGACGACCGAAAGCACCGTGGTCGACAAGCCCGAAAAGAAGAAGGAAGCCCCGGCGATGCCGAGCGACTACGACATGTAGAAGTCAGATGGGTTTCGGGTCCTGAGGAACCGGTTCGGATCCAAAAACACAGGGATCAGCCTCATTTCGAGGCTGGTCCCTTTTGCTGTCCGGCTCAACCAGCACGCGCAGCGACAGCAGGTGGGCGCTGACCCCGATGCCTACCACCAGCAAGGCCAGACGCACCCAGAACACGTCGACCAGCCAGGCGGAGACGGCAAGGGATGTCCAGAGGATGGCCAGCGCCGCGTTGCGCGTGCGCCGCCTGACCGCCCGATGCTCCAGGTAGGCGCGGATCGTCTTGCCGAACAGCTTGTGCCTGAGCAGCCAGTTGTAGAGGCGGGACGAACTGCGCAGATAGCAGGCGGCCGCGACGAGCAGCAGCGGGGTTGTCGGCAGCAGCGGCAAAAACAATCCGACGATGCCAATGGACAGGGCCAGCGAGCCGGCCGCAACCAGCAGCAGGCGCAGCAGCCAGGCGGGCTTATGGCCCGCCTGCTGCTCGTTGGCTGATCGAACAGGTTTCACGACTTAGATGTCAAGGCCGAGCGCCTTGGCGACACCCTGCCCGTAAGCCGGGTCGGCTTTGAGGCAATTTTCGATGTGGCGCCGCTTGATCATCTCCGGCGCGTCGCCCATGGCGCGGGCGGTGTTGGCGAAGAGAACCTCCTGCTGTTCCGGTGACATCATGCGGAAAAGTTTACCGGGCTGCATGTAGTAGTCGTCGTCATCCTCGCGGAAATTCCAGTTGGCCGCGTCGCCCTGCAGGGCCAGGGGCGGTTCCTTGGCTTCCGGCTGCTCCTGCCATTCGCCGTAGCTGTTCGGCTCATAGCCGAGCCGGCTGCCCTGGTTGCCGTCGACGCGCATCTGGCCGTCGCGGTGGTAGCTGTGCTGGGCGTTTTTAGGTGCGTTGACCGGGATCTGGTGGTGGTTGACACCCAGGCGGTAGCGTTGGGCGTCGCCGTAGGAGAAGAGGCGGCCCTGGAGCATCTTGTCCGGAGAGAAGCCGATGCCGGGCACGATGTTGGCCGGGTTGAAGGCGGCCTGCTCGACATCCTGGAAATAATTGTCCGGATTGCGGTTCAGTTCCAGGACACCGACTTCGATCAGGGGGAACTCGCCCTTGTACCAGACCTTGGTCAAGTCGAAGGGATTGTACGGCATCTGACGGGCCTGTTCCTCGGTCATGACCTGGATCGACATCGTCCAGCGCGGGAAATCGCCGCGCTCGATGCTTTCATACAAGTCGCGCTGGTGGCTTTCACGGTCCTTGCCGACGATCGCTTCCGCCTCCTGGTCGGTCAGGTTCTTGATGCCCTGCTGGGTTTTGAGGTGGAATTTGACCCAGACGCGTTCGTTTTGCGCGTTGATCAGGCTGAAGGTGTGGCTGCCGTAGCCGTTCATGTGGCGGTAAGACAGGGGGATGCCGCGGTCGCTCATCGTGATCGTCACCTGGTGCAGCGCCTCCGGCAGCAAGGTCCAGAAATCCCAGTTGTTCTTGGCGCTGCGCAAATTGGTGCGCGGGTCGCGCTTGACGACATGGTTGAGGTCCGGGAACTTGAGCGGATCGCGCAGGAAAAAGACCGGTGTATTGTTGCCGACCAAATCCCAGTTGCCGTCTTCAGTGTAGTACTTCATGGCAAAACCGCGGATGTCGCGCTCGGCGTCGGCCGCGCCGCGTTCACCGGCGACGGTTGAGAAGCGGACGAAGACCTCGGTCTTTTTGCCGACCTCGGAAAAGATTTTGGCCTTGGTGTAGCGCGTGATGTCGCCGGTGACCGTGAAGGTGCCGAAAGCCCCCGAACCCTTGGCGTGCATGCGCCGCTCCGGGATGACCTCACGGTCGAAGTGGGCCAGCTTCTCCAGGTACCAGACATCCTGGAGCAGCATGGGGCCGCGGGGTCCCGCGGTCATGACGTTGTTGTTGTCACCGACAGGGGCGCCGGCCACGGTGGTCAGTTTCTTTTTCTGTTCTTCGTTCATCAGGAATCCTCCTCTGACATGGATGTGCCGTCCAGGCATTGCCGGCACAGGCCGCGAATAGAGACATGGCGCTCGAGCAGCCGGCATCCGGCCAGCTGCCCTTGTGTCAGGTGGTCCATGTCGATGGCGATGTTCTCGATCTTGCCGCACCTCAGGCACACGAAATGACCGTGTTCTTCGGTAATGCCGTCGAAACGGGCGCTGTTCTCATCGATGTGGATGATCCGCGCCAATCCGGCTTCGGCAAGCGTCAACAGCGTGTTGTAGACCGTTGAGCGGGACAAGGCGGGTATTTCGGCTTTGAGCCGGAGATAGAGCGTTTCGGCCGTCGGATGGTCAGACGAAGCCCGCAGGACGTTCAGGATGCGCATCCGCTGGTACGTCGGGCGAATCTTGTGTGCCTTGAGCAGTTGCAGGGCCGCCGGATTATCCATCTTTCCTCCAAGTTAAGAATGATTATCAAATAAGAACACAATATAATATTAAAATATTCATCAGCGATTGTCAACCACCTGCGATCCGGATCTCAAGCAAAAAAAGCAGGCCGTCAGATTGACGTCTGCTTTTTTCTGGATACAACAGGAAAGGGTGAAGCGGTTAGCCGCGCAGCTTTTGGGCGACGATCTCGGCCGCCTTGATCAGGGGATAGCCGGCGGGAGATGCGGTCAGCAGGGGATGGGTGCCGATCTGGGTCAGCATCAGGTCATGGACCGTCATGTGGTTCTGGATCGCCACGCCGATCACGTTGACCAGTTCGCCCAGGCTCTTGCCGCCGATGGCCGCGCCGCCCAGGATGACGCCGCTCTTGCAGGAGACGACCAACTTGACGGTCTGGGCATGGACGTCGCTGATCTTGCCGGGATG
>JAAZFW010000438.1 GCA_012511525.1 Clostridiaceae bacterium | reverse complement strand
CAATCCCGTAGTACACCACGCACAGGACGTTGCTGACCAGCGTGAAATAGTTGAAGACCGACCAGCGCCACCGACCGCTGAACGCGCCGGCTTGAATCAGGATGCCGGCAAGGGCAGCCAAGGCAATGCCCAGCTTGATTGCGACCGAACCGACCTGCTTTAGCTTCATGCCCGCCCTCCTGTTAAGGGACCTTAAGAAAAGAGCTGCCTATGGATATACAGCCCCAAAGCTTCGCTCTGATGATCACAATACGCGCCCTGGCCGATGCTGTAAAGGTGCCTGACGTTTGACGGCCGGCAGTCAGGCTGATAACATAGTTGCATGATGCAACTATTTGTTTCTGACAGCAGGAGGCCTGCTTCTTGACATCAGCTGAAGAACAGCAAAGGCGGGACAAGCGGCACAGCATGATGCTGGAGCAGCCGGTCGCCCGGGTCATCCCGACGGTCGCCGTTCCCATGATCGTCGCCATGCTGATCGACGCCATCTACAATTTAACCGACACGTTCTTTGTCAGCCAACTGGGCACGGCCGCGACGGCGGCTGTCGGTGTCAACGACTCCCTGATGCACCTGATGCGTTCCGTCGCCCTGGCCTTCGGCGTCGGTGCGTCCAGCACGATCTCACGTCTGCTGGGCGGCAAAAAGGACGAATACGCCAGCCGTGTCGCCAGCACGACGTTGTTCACGGCCATGGCCGTCATCTCCCTGCTGGCTGCGGTCGCGGCCATCCTGGTCGGTCCGCTGGTCCTTCTGCTGGGCGCTACCGAGTCGGTCAAGCCCTACTCGATGCAGTATGCCCGCTGGTTTCTGCTCGCTTCGCCGTTCACAGCCGGCACCGTCGTGCTGAGCCAGTTGCTGCGCGCCGAGGGCTCCACCCGCTATTCGATGCTGGGCATGGTTTCCGGCTGCATCCTCAACATCGCGCTCGACCCGCTGTTCATCTATGGCCTGGACCTCGGTGTCGCCGGCGCGGCCATGGCGACCGGGCTGTCCAAGCTGTTCAGCTTCAGCGTGCTGCTCGTACCCTTCCTGCGCCGCAGGACGCTGCTTGAAATCAGTCTCAAGCTGTTCACGCCCAAAAAAGCGCTCTTTCTCAGTGTCGGGCGAATCGGGGTGCCGACCTTTTTGCGGATGAGCATGCTCACATTGTCCTCGATCGTGATCAACAACGTCGCCGCCCGTTTCAGCGACGCGGCCCTGGCCGCCATTTCTGTAGCCAACAAGTGCACCCGGCTGGTCGGTTCCGGCATCATCGGGCTGGGCCAGGGCTTTCAGCCCATCGCCGGCTACTGCTGGGGCGCCAGGCATTACGCCCGGATCCGCAAGGCTTTCTGGACCTGCAGCGCCATGGGGGCCGGAGCCGCAGTGGTTCTCGGCGTGGCGATGGGCCTTTTGGCTCCGCGTCTGATCTATGCCTTCACAGCATCCAATGACCCGGAGATTATCCGGCTGGGCAGCACCATGATCATCAGCCAATGCATCACGATGGTGCCGCATGTCTGGGTGATCATCGCCAACGGACTGTTCCAGGCGCTAGGCCGCCCGGTCGGAACCCTGGTGCTCGGTATGTCGCGCCAGGCGATCTGCCTGATTCCCAGCGTCGTGCTGCTCTCCCGTTATTTCGGCGTCGATGGCCTGACCGTGTCGCAGGCAACGTCCGACCTGCTTTCCGCTCTGGTCGCCCTGCCGATGGTCGTCTATCTCCTGCGCCGGATCCGGCAGATGGAACTGGCCGAGATCAATATCCGTCCGCTCCAGTCCGAACCGCAGCATGCCAGATTCAGAACGGCAGGTGTCAAACATGACTCATGAGAACAAGGAATTTTCCCGCAGGATCGTCCGGCACATCGCCATGCTGGAGCGGCTGCGGCGCCGTTTCCTGGACCATCACCTGGCTTGCCACGGCCTTTCCGGCAGCATGTTCCTGGTGCTGCTGTTCCTGGATCGCCATCCGGGAACCTGTCAGGACAAACTGTGCGACGACCTCCTGATCGACAAGAGCGGCGTAACCAGAAAATGCCGCAGGCTGGAAGATTCGGGTTACATCTCGCGGGAGATGCAAGACGACGACAAACGCCAGTACAAGCTCTTTCTGACGACCGAGGGGGAACGGCTGATCCCGGTTATCCGCAGCGCACTGTCACGCTGGCGCGACCAGGTCACGCGGGGCATGAGCAAGACAGAGCAGCAGGAACTGCTGCGATTGCTCGAGCAGATGGAAACCAACGCCTTGACGGCAGGCGGTGAGCCGCAATAGAAAGCCCGGCCACGTCAGCGGCCGCAGCAGTGTTTGAATTTTTTCCCGCTGCCGCAAGGACAAGGATCGTTGCGGCCGGCCTGAACGGTCTCAGGCCTACGCAGCCGTTGTTCGATCGTCATGCGGCCATAGGCCTTGGCGTGACTGAGGTTGTCGCGGAGCATCTGGCGATGGTCCTTGATGATGTCGGTAACGACGAGCTTCGCAAGCTGTTCTGCATCTTCCTGGGTCAGCGCGTAACCGTCAAGGTTCTTCTTCAACAGCCTGACATTTCGCCAGTGGCCGGTGTCCAGATGGAAGTAAAATTGAACCACAGGCGTCAGCTCCGCGCCGGTCTCATCCCCTATGGTAAATGTTTTCACCACCCGCTGCAGTTCCACCGTGATCTCCCGGCAGGGACAGTCCGGATTGATGCAATACAGATAAGCAATGCTCAGCTCGCCGTCCGGATCTCGGGTCTCGAAAAAAACGCGATCCTCAGCGTCCAGCTTCAAAGCTGTACGAATCGCCTTTATGTGGGTCATCGGCAACGTGGCCTGGCTGTTGTTTTGCTGCGGCAAGAAAGATACACCTCCTGATCGAACTGACATTATTGTACCTGCAGAAGGGCTAAGGAGGCAAATTTCCCGATCCGTTTGGCGATGAGCTTCACTTTGATCTGAAAAATGACAGGCGATCAATCAAACCTGTTCCTGCATCAGCAGACCTGTCACGCGTTTCTTCGCATGATGAAAGCGCGGTCATGAGCATGATGAACGACCTGTCCGGCACATGGTGACTGCATGGACGACAGTTCCTCCCGCTGTTGCCCGGTGAGTGACGGTCCCGGGATCGCAGCCTTTTCTGTGATGCCGCCACTTTTTCTTGATTTCCGTGACCGTCAGGCCTTCTGGATGCGACCGCCGGGATTGAGATCGGGGGTCAGGTGTGTGATGCGCTGTTCGAGGCGGCCGAGCTCGTTTTGCAGATAGCGGATCAGCGCCAGGAACAAGCGCCGCCAGGCCGGTTCGGGCTTTCGCACCGATCGGTAGAGGTCCAGTGCCAAAACGTTTTCCAGCTTGCAGTAGCGCTCGATCGCGCGGTCAGGGGTATCGATAAGCGGTGTCTTGTAAGCATCGTACATGTTTATTCGTCTCCTTTCGCTTCGGACAGGCCGAAGGTGGTGTCCAGATAGGCGATGCAGCGTTTCAATGCTTGCTTTTGCAGCGTGTAGTAGCCTTTTTGGCCGATCTTTTCCAGCCGGACCAGGTTGGCGGCCAGCAGGAAGCTCATGTGGTAGGAAACCGTGGCCAGCGTAATGCCGACCTTTTCAGCAATCTCCTGCCCGTACAGGTCCCCGCTCTTGAGCAGGTTCAGGATCTGGAAGCGGGTCTTGTCGGCCAGGTTCTTGAAGATTAGCATCGAGATGTCTTCGCCCCCCAGCGCCTGTTTGACGGTGTCCTCGTATTCGGTGCCGATGAAGACGCGCAGCTTGTCGTCGATCGTCACGCAGGTCAGGCTCCTGGAACGGAAAAAGAGGATCCCGACGCTGATGTTCTCCGACTCCAGCTCGATGGCATCCCGGACCACACGGTTAAGGAACCGTTTGCCGTCCGCGCCGACGCCTTGGCTGACATAGGTCTCAAAGCCTTCGATCGCATTTTTGTACGTGTCCAGAACCTGCTTGTAGACCGGCAGGTAACGCTTGACCAGCCCGACAAAAGCCTGCATGGCACCGCGCGTGTCGTCGAAGAACTCCATAGCCTCCCACTTGACCGCCGGGGGCAGCGTGATCTGCCTGATGAATGCCACCACGTCTCCCTCACCCCGGGACAATCGGACCAGCACTTCGTGATCCAACGATTGCTTCGCCGCATCATTCAGGTTGATCAGCATGATCAGGCGAGCCTGCTCATCGGTCAGTTCCGCCAGATGATCCGCGAATGCGTCAACCGTTATGTCCTCCGGAATGAACCTTGAGCGGGCAAACGAGACCGCGGCTTCCCGGTCTCGGCTGAAGAACAGCTCCCGGCACGGGATCGCGAAATCGACATGATCCTGGATAAAGCCCAGGGCCTCTGCCGCGTTCTTGCTGACGGTAAAGGAATAATCCTTGTAGACCTGCTTGTAGTTGTCCTGATAACTGAGCACAAGGCCTTCCATCGCATCGTGGACCCGGGACAGCCCTTGATTGAATGCTATCTTCATGTCTGAAGCTCCTCTCAAATGGTTTAACATTTATCTTATAACATATAAGATAACCATCTAATATCAGTATAGTGATGGTTAGATGGTTTGTCAACATATATTTTGATGGTTATCTAATCTTTTTTCTAAGAGTCTGTTCCTACCTCAATGGCCATGCCTTCGGGCCACGTTGTGACGCACAGACCCGGATCGTTGACGTTCAAGCTGTGCTGCCAGGTTGTGTTGCCTGATATGTCGCCAAATCGCGGTACTCCTTGGCCACCATCCGGTTTTCCAATGCGTCGAAGCCCTGCCGGCTCACACGTTCGAAAAGCTGGGCCGCGTATATGTCGATCACCCGGATGTTCTGCGGCGATGCCTTGGCTTTGACAAAACGCAGCGATTTGAAAACAGCGATCATGACAGCAGCGTCGGCCTGGCCGTAATGAATGATCTGGTGATAGGCATCGTAGAGGATTGTCTCAAAATCGAAAGCTTCGCTGACGGCCAAACCGTCATCATCTTCGCCGCCGAGCACAATATACCCCCCCGGCATGTCCGATAACTCGCGCAGCAGCAGGCCGATCATGGTCAGGCAGTGGATGGCCGTGTGCGGGTCGTTGATGCCCGGCGACAGTGCTTTG
>JAAZFW010000437.1 GCA_012511525.1 Clostridiaceae bacterium | reverse complement strand
TCCAGCAGCAACGGCCGGTTCAAGGTGTCGTTCGCATCGTGGCCGGTCAGGCGCACGGTCAGGCGCCGGCCGGCCGGATCCGCCAGGAAAACATCCTTGAAAGAACGCGGTTCGGCCGTCTGGATGCCGGGCAGCTGGAGGATCTGCTCGATGTCTTCCGGCCTGAACCCGAGCGGGGAGAGGATCGAGAAATCGGCCAGGTTCTGCGCCTGGTAATAGCGGTCGGCGGACAGGATCATGTCCGGCTCGGTGGCCGTGATGCCCGCGTAAAAGCCGACCCCCAGGGCCGTGATGGCCAGGATGGAGAGGAAGCGCGTCACCGATTTTCCAAGCGTGCGCCAGAAGTCTTTCCAGAAAGCGCGCTGGATCATTACCACTCGATCCTTTCGACGGGCAGCGGCTGGGTATTGACATGGATCTCGTGGACCTGGCCGTTTTTCATCCGGATGACCCGGTCGGCCATCGCCGTCAGGGCAGAGTTGTGCGTGATCACGATCACGGTCATGCCGTGCAGCCGGCTGGTGTCCTGGAGCAGCTTCAGGATCGATTTACCGGTGGTATCGTCCAGCGCGCCGGTCGGTTCGTCGCAAAGCAAAAGCTTGGGCCGTTTGGCCAGCGCCCGGGCGATGGCGACGCGCTGCTGCTCGCCGCCGGACAGCTGGGCCGGGAAATTGCCTTTGCGCTCCGCCAGGCCGACCTGGGCGATGACCTCGTCGATGTCAAGCGCCTTGCGGCTGATCTGGGCGGCCAGTTCGACATTTTCGCGCGCGGTCAGGTTCTGGACCAGGTTGTAGAACTGGAAGACAAAGCCGATGTCGTAGCGGCGGTATTCGGTCAGCATCTTGTCGCTGTAGCGGCTGATTGTCTCGTTGTCGACCAGGATCGTGCCTTCGTCCAGTTTGTCCATTCCGCCCAGCAGGTTGAGCACCGTCGTCTTGCCCGCGCCCGACGCGCCGACGACGACGGCAAACTCGCCTTTCTCAATGGTGAAACTGACACCGCTGACAGCCTGGATGGTGACCTCGCCCATCTTGTAGCGCTTGACGACGCCCTGCAATTCGATATAGGCCATGAATCGGGTTCCCTCTTTCTGTTCCTTGTGTGATTCTGTTACGGACTGACCGCTGGTCAATCATTAAAATTCTAAATGTCAGGCGTGGATGGGCGATGACGAAAATATGTCCAATATGTGAACTCGCACGCGATTGTGAGCCCGGTCGGATATGGTAAAATGAAAAGAAAAAGCAGAGGGTGTTGCCAATGGAATTCAATCTAAGCGCCGGACTTTTCGTCGCAGAACAAAACTTTCTTCCGGTCGAATCACAGACTCTTTACGATGTCCTGATCATCGGGGGCGGTCCGGCCGGCATGACCGCGGCGGTCTACACCTTGCGCAAGGGCCTTTCCACAGCCCTGGTCACCGGCAATGTCGGCGGCCAGATGACCGAGACGGCCGGGATCGAGAACTACCTCGGCTATCGCTACATCAACGGCAACGAGCTGGTCGACAAGTTCCGCGAGCAGGTGATGCAGTTCGGCATCGCCTTCGAATCCAGCCAGAAGGTGCAGCGGCTCGAACCCGGCCCGGTGCACCAGGTGACGCTGGAAGACGGCCGCGTGCTGCGCGCCAAAACCGTGATCATCGCATCCGGCAAGCAGTCCAAACGCCTCAACATCCCGGGCGAGAAAGAGCTCGCCGGCCACGGCGTGGCCTATTGCGCGATTTGCGACGCACCTTTTTACGCTGACAAGACCGTCATCGTGGTGGGCGGGGGAAACTCGGGCCTGGGCGCTGCGATCGACTTGGCCAAGATCGCCACGCACGTTACGCTGGTCCAGCGGCGCGACCGCCTGACCGGCGATCAGATCCTGATCGACAAGCTGGCAGCCTACGACAACGTCCGCATCCTGCTCGAGCACGAGCCCCGGGAAATCAGAGGCGACGGCCACGTCGAGCGCGTCCTGATCGCGGATAAGAAGACCGGCGAGGAACAGGAACTGCCTGCCGACGGCATTTTTGTCGAGGTCGGCCTGCTTCCCAACAGCCAGTTTGCCCGCGGTGTGGTCGAGATGAACGAATACAATGAGATTTGGGTGGACTGCTTCTGCCGCACGCGCGTCCCCGGCATCTTTGCCGCCGGTGATGTCACGACCGTGCCGTACAAGCAGATCATCATAGCCTGCGGCGAAGGTGCCAAAGCTGCCCTGACGGCAGCAGATTATATCCAGAATCAAAAATAGGAGGCGATCGTATGCCATTATTCGACGAAAAAATCACAAAACAGCTCAAGGAGATCTTGAGCCAGATGCAAAAGGACGTGAAGCTGGTCTTCTTCACCCAGGAGATTGAGTGCCAAACCTGCCGTGACGCCCACCAGTTCACCAATGAACTGGCCGGACTGAGCGACAAGCTGTCCCTCGAAACGCTGAACCTGGTCATCGACAAGGACCAGGCAGCCAAGTACGCGGTGGACAAGGTGCCGGCCATCGTGGTGCTCAAGGACGACGGCACAGACAGCGGGATCCGCTTTTTCGGCATCCCGGGCGGCTACGAGATCAATTCGTTTCTCAGCGCGCTGCTGGCGGTCTCCGGACGCGTCGAGCCGCTGCCCCCGGCGGTCCAGGCACGGATCAGCAAAATCGACAAGCCGGTCCACATTCAAGTCTTCGTCACGCCTACCTGTCCCTATTGCCCAGGTGCCGTCGTGACCGCGCATCGCCTGGCCCTGGAGAACAGCCATGTGCGCGCGGACATGGTTGAGAGCAACTCGTTTGTGCCGCTCTCGATCAAGTACCAAGTGTCGGGCGTGCCCAAGACCGTGATCAACGAGACGAACGATCTGGTCGGCGCCCAGCCGATTACGGCGCTGCTGGATGAGATCGAAAAGCTCTGAGGCAGAGGATCAGTCGACGGTGTCGAGCCCGCTGCCGCCGATCGGGATCGTTTCCCCGAGAAAGGCCGGCTCCGACCGGAGCACGACGCAGTCGAGGAAGGCCTTGAAGCGGGCCGGGAACTCCCGCAGGCGGTAGTAGCGGGCGCGCGGATAGGCACGCAGGTCGGATGAAACGCCCTGGACCTGTAGGCCCAGGCGGCTGCCGATATAGAGTGCGCGCCGCAAGTGAAAATCCTGGGTGACCACGACGGCCTTCCTGACCAGGAAGACGTCGCGGGCCCGATATAGTGTATCGTAGGTGTCAAAGCCGGCGTGGTCCATGAAAATGTGCTCCGCCGGCACATCTTTGTCCATCAGGTAGGCACGCATGGCGCCCACCTCGTCATAGTCTGTCCTGCCGTGGTCGCCGGAGACGAGGATGCGGTCGCTGACCCCGGCCCGATATAGCTCTAGAGCCCGGTCCAACCGGTC
>JAAZFW010000436.1 GCA_012511525.1 Clostridiaceae bacterium | reverse complement strand
GTCGCCAGGCAAACCGCGATGTGATTGGCGTGCAGCAAATCCAAGATGCGGTCCAGCCAGCCAAAATCGTACTGGTCTTCGGCCGGCTGCAGCTTGGCCCAGGAAAAGACCGGCAAGGTGACCAGGTTGACATGGGCCAGGCGGAACAATCGCATGTCTTCCTGCCAGGTGTCTTCCGGCCATTGGTCCGGGTTGTAGTCACCGCCGTAGTAGATCGGGTGCTCGCTCATTTCGCTCATGGTCCTCCGGAAAAAGAGAAAGGAGTCATCCTCCGGAATCAGCATTGGGCTTCATCCACAAGATGACTCCTGCTTCAAAGTCTATCGTGTCGGGCATGACCAGATATAATTACGGGTTGACCGTGGTCATGTCGGTGTTTTCCATCAGCATCTCGAGGATGCCGTCGAAATCGTCGTCGGTCTGGCTCTTGACGCCGCTGATGTAGTTCTGCCAGGCCGTGTCGTCGTTGATGTTCAGTTCGCCGGTGATGAACTTGAGGGCGTTCTCACGGACGTAGGCTTCGCAGATGCCGCCATAGCGCAGCTGGGCAGCCGAGGCTTGCTCTTCAGCGGTCAGGTAGACAATCGGCGGACGGTCGTAGGGCGAGACGGATTCTGCGCCGCCATTGCGGTCGGACTCGATCCAGTACTTGCCTTCATAGAACCCTTCGGTCGGGTTCCACCAGGGCTCAGGGTTGGAGGAAACGGCCAGCATGGCGTTGAAGTTCAGCGGGGTGAAGGGGATACCGGAACGGCAGACAGACGAGGCCATGATGCCGTGCTTGGCAACCTCGGTCGCCGGGCTGTCGCTGTTCATGATCGCGTCGACAAACGTTCTGTTGCCGTTGGCGTCAACCTGGAAGGTTTCGCCTTCAAAGCCCCAGTTGAGCATGTTGACCATGTCGTCGTTGTACTGGTAGTCGATCATGCTGACGACGTATTCGGGGTATTCGGTCTTGGCGGAGATGTAGATGCCCATGCGGGATTCGACGGACTTGCTGTCCTGGCGGGAACCCCACTTCCAGGCGGTGCCGTACTCGTCGTGGCTGGGCAGGTAGGCCAGGCCCCATTCCATGGTCGCGTCGGTCTTGGCGGTGTTCCAGCCAGCCGCGGAACCGGACCAGAGGGTCGGGCAAACCAGCGCGTAGCCGGTGGTCGCTTTTTCGACGCCGCCGTTGTAGTCGGAGGTGGCGAATTCGGGATCGATGTAGTCGCCGGCATACAGCGTGTTCAGGTATGCGAGCATCTCGCGGAAGTTGTCCTCGATCGGGCCGTAGGACCATTCGCCGTCACGGAAGTACAGGCAGTCCCAGGTGTGGAAGATGCCGACGAAACCGCGGTAAATCGAGTAGTCCTTGGTGGAGTTCATGATGACATACTTGGCCGTTGAGGTGCCGTTGTCGATCAGGGCCTGCAGGTCTTCGACCAGCTTGGTGAATTCGGATACCGTGGTCGCCGGCTTCAGGTCGTTGGCCTTGAGCACGTCAAAGCGATAGGCGAAAGAGGTGAAGGACTGGGCGCCCTGGATGTCGTCCGGATTGTAGAAGCCGTCCATGAAATAATACAGGGAGCCGTCCTTGTTGAACACGTAGGCCTGTCCGCCGTTGGTGTTCTCGACATACTCGAAGAAGTTGGTCATG
>JAAZFW010000435.1 GCA_012511525.1 Clostridiaceae bacterium | reverse complement strand
GAGGGATTGCTGCTGGCGTTGGCTGTCGACCACCCCAACTGCAAGGTTCTGGCCGACACCTACCACATGCAGATCGAGCGCGAGGGGCTGGAAGCGCTGGCCCAGGCCGGCAGTGAGCTGCGCCACGTCCATGTCTCAACGTTCCTGGGCCGGAAAATACCCTTGGCGGCGGACAAAGAAGCGCTCAAAGCCCTGTTCAGCCAGCTCCAGGCCATCGGGTACGGCGGCAATGTCAGCATCGAGGCCGGTTTTCGCAACGACCAGGCTGCAGAGGCGACCGAGGCGCTCCAGGTCATGCGCGGCTTGCTGGCTTGAGCGGACGGCTAAGGGCAATATCCACAATCCGGGTCGGTTGCTTTTGCAATAAGGCCGGGTTGTGGCCATGTTATAATGAAGGGTGCCATCCGCCGTTTGCATGTTCACGGGCGCGAAGGCAAGCTTAAGGAATGTCCTTTAGCAACGATAAAGAAAAGAGGGATACCCCATGATCACCGGTGCACAACTGTATACCATCCGCCAGTACATCCAGACCGAGCCGGACATCGAGCGGTCCATGAAGCGAATCGCCGACATCGGCTACAAAACCGTGCAGATCTCAGCCATCGGCAAGATCGCGCCGGAGCGCCTGCGCGAAATCTGCGACCAGAACGGCCTCAAGATCGTGCTGACCCACACGCCGCCCGACCGCATCCTGTACGAGACGGACGCCGTCATTAAAGAGCACGATATCCTCGGCTGCGACTATATCGGCATCGGCGGCATGCCGGACAAGTACCGCATGTACGACTGGGTCGAGATGTTCGGCGTCGATTTTCGCGAACCAGCCAAGAAAATTGCGGCAGCCGGCAAACTGTTCATGTACCACAACCATGATTTCGAGTTTGGCCGCTTCGGCAGCAAAAACCTGATCGAACACCTGGTCGACATGTTCGGACCGGACGAGCTGGGGTTCACCCTCGACACCTACTGGGTCCAGGCCGGCGGCGCCGATGTCATCCAGTGGATCAACAAGCTGAGCGGACGGCTGCCCGTGATCCATCTCAAGGACATGGCCATGGTCAACCGCGAGCGCAAGATGGCCCCGATCGGCAGCGGCAACCTCAATTGGACGGGCATTTTCGACGCCTTTGCCAAGGCCGGCACCAAGTACATGATGGTCGAACAGGATACCTGCGACGGCAGCCCCTTCGATGCGCTTAAATCCAGCTACGAGTTCCTGGCCGGCGCGGGCTACCGCTGAAACCGGGTCACATATCAAAGCGGCACGCCGCGCAAGATAACGGAGGATAATTATGACCAAACAAGTCAAGCTGGGCATCATCGGCCTGGGTAACATGGGAACGGGCCACGCCCGCAACATCATGGAAGGCAAAATTCCTGACATCGCACTGACCGCGGTTGCGGATATTGACCCCGCCCGCCTGCAGTGGGCCAAAGAGAACCTGCCGGAAGGCATCGCCCTGTTCGCAACCGCGGATGAGCTGATGGCCAGCGGCACCTGCGAGGCGGTCCTGATCGCCGTTCCGCACTATGAGCATCCGACCCTTGCCGTCGCGGCCATGAAGCAGAAACTGCATGTCATGGTCGAAAAGCCGGCCGGTGTCTATACCCGCCAGGTCCGCAAGATGAACGAGTTCGCCGAAAACGCCGGTGTGGTCTTCGGCATGATGTTCAACCAGCGCACCAACCCCGTGTACCGCAAGATGCACGAGATCATCCACAGCGGCTCGATGGGCGCGATCAAGCGCACCAACTGGCTGATCACCAACTGGTACCGGACCCAGGCCTATTATGACTCCGGCAGCTGGCGGGCCACCTGGGCCGGCGAAGGCGGCGGCGTCCTGCTCAACCAGTGCCCGCACAACCTGGACCTTTGGCAGTGGATCTGCGGCATGCCCAACAAAGTCCATGCCTTTACCCATAACGGCAAATGGCACGACATTGAAGTCGAAGACGACGTGACCGCTTATGTTGAGTATCCGAACGGCGCGACCGGCGTCTTTATCACCAGCACGGCCGACGCACCCGGCACCAACCGGTTCGAGGTGATGCTGGAATGGGGCAAGCTGGTCTGCGAGAATGACAAGCTGACCCAGTACCTCCTGGCAGAGAACGAGCGCGAATTCTGCAAGACCTCGCCCAAGGGCTTCGGCTCCCCGGCGGTGACGGTCAACGAGATCGCCCTGGAAGGCGAGAACCTGCAGCATGTCGGTGTCCTGCGCGCCTTCGCCGATGCGATCCTGCGCGGCGGCAAGCTGGTCGCCGAGGGCCAGGAAGGGATCAACGGATTGACGTTGTCCAACGCCATGCACCTGTCCAGCTGGCTGAACCGGTCGATCGAGCTGCCTCTTGACGAAGACCTGTTCCTGGACGAACTGAACAAGCGCCGCGAAACGTCACGGCTGAAAGAGACCAAGGCAGTCCATTTTGACACCAGCGGATCCTACGGCTCCAAGCCCGTCAAGTAAGCGATATAACAACAAACCAAAAGCCCCGGGGAACGATCTCTCCGGGGTTTTTTAATGGCCGATAAACAGCTGGACGGCGCCATCAAAGCCGTTCGAGCGACAAAATCCGATCCCCACGGTTGTAAAGGCTGGATTCAAGATGTTTTCCCGGTGGCCATCCGAAGCCATCCAGCGCCCGATCACGTGCTCTGGCGTATAAGCGCCGGCAGTCCCTCGCCAGATGTTCTCTCCCGCGGTCCTGTAGTCAATCCCTTCCAGTACGGTGAAGCAGTCGCTGCCGTCCGGGCGCGTGTGGGAAAAAAAGGTATTGATCTCCTCAGCCCGGATGGCCGCTGCTGCCAGTAACGCGCTTGAGGGTTCCCGCAACAACGGCACCCCGGCCTTTTGGCGTTCCAGGTTGGTCAGGCGAAACAATTCGGCGATCCATTGTCCTTCGGTAAGACCTGCCGCCGCAGTCGGAGACGGTGTCGCGGTCGGTACAGCGGTCGGCGT
>JAAZFW010000054.1 GCA_012511525.1 Clostridiaceae bacterium | reverse complement strand
TACGGCCAGATGGCCGAAAACCTGGAGGCCGCCGGAACGCTGGCGCTGCAGAAGCTGCCGGTCCTGTTCGCGTTGGCCACGCTCGAAAACGGCTATGGCCAGCTGGCCGAAATCCATGTCCTGGAGCCAAACCAAATCCTGGCTCAAGAACCGCTTCTTTTGGATAAGGCGCGTTCCCTGATGCCGCGCATCTGGCTCGACGAGATCGATGTGCTGGTGGTCGGCGAAATCGGCAAGGATATCAGCGGGACCGGCATGGACACCAACATAATCGGCCGCTACCATACCTCGGCCGCTTCCGGCGGTCCGCGCGTGACCCGGTTGGGCATCCTGTCCTTGTCTCAAGGGTCGGAAGGCAACGCCAACGGCATGGGGCTGGCCGATTTCATGACCGAGCGCTTGTTCCGCCAGGTCGATTTTACCGGAACTTACTTGAACACGCTGACTTCGACGGAACCGGCCAGCGCGCGCATGCCCATGGTGCTGGCAAACGACCGCCAGGTTTTCCAGGCAGCCGTCAAGCTGTGCGGCCAGGACCGCCTGGACCAGGTTCGCCTGGCGATCATCCGCAACACGAAGAGCCTTCAGACCATCTGGCTCTCACCGGCCGCCTGGGCGGCGGCGTCCCGAACGGGCCAGGCCATTGCACAGGGACCATCTCGCCCCCTTCCATTTGCCGCCGAAGGACGGCTTAGCCTGTTCGACGAGCCAGAAGGCAGCCATAGGGAGGACGCATGCCCCAGGACTTGATTCGCCCCATGACATCGGACCAGGCCGACTACTTGCGCGACGAGTCGCGCCTGATCGGCCAGGCGGAATGGATCGCTTTCCCCGAGACCGAACAGCAGCTGCGGGAAATCCTGGCCAGCTGCCGCCGCTCGGGACGGCCCGTGACGATCCAGGGTGCCCGGACCGGTATCGCCGCTGCCGCCGTACCCGCGGGCGGAGTCGTGCTCAGCCTGACGCGCCTGAACCGGGTGCGCGGCATGAAACAAAATGCAGACGGCCGCTATGTGCTTTGCGCGGAGTCCGGCGTTATTTTGTCCCGCTTGCGCAAGCAGATCGAAGACCGGCATTTTGCCGTATCGGACTGGGATGAGCCTTCCCGGCAGATATTCGAGCAGTTTCGGCGCGACCGGACCCAAATTTTCACACCGGATCCTACCGAAGCGACCGCAAGCCTGGGCGGTATGGTCGCCTGCAACGCCTCCGGCGCGCGCAGTTACCGTTACGGGCCGGTGCGACGGCACATCCAGGGCTTGCGCGTTATCCTGGCGGACGGCCAGACACTGGATCTGCAGCGTGGCCGGGAAAAGGCCGCAGGCCGGACCTTGAACCTGACAACCGAACAAGGCGGCCAGCTGCGGATCGATCTGCCGACCTACGCATTGCCCCAGGTCAAGTCGGCGGCCGGCTATTATGCTGCCGACGACATGGACGCCGTCGATTTGTTTATCGGGTCGGACGGCACACTCGGCGTCGTCAGCCAGATCGAGCTGGTCCTGCAGCCGCTGCCGGACCAGATCTGGGGTGTGACCTGCTTTTTTGGCGAAGAGGAACAAGCCTGGCAGTTCACCGAACAGGTTCGGGCCGCCGGCGAAACCGGCTTGCTCGCGCTGGAGTACTTTGACCGCCAGGCGCTGGCGCTGCTGGCCCGCTACAAGGCCGGCCACCCGGCGTTTGCCCGCCTGGAGCTGCCGCAGCGGCCTTTCGGCGCCGCCATTTACTGCGAGCTCCAGGGGGAGCGGGAAGACCAGCTGCTGGAGGCAGTCGCCCGCCTGGGCCGCCAGATGGAGCATGCCGGCGCCAGCCCGGAAGACAGCTGGGTCGCCCGAACCGCCTTCGACCGCGACCAATTGCTCTTTTTCCGCCACGCCGCACCGGAATGCGTCAACCTGGAGATCGACCGCAACCGGCAGCGGGAGCCGTCGCTGACCAAGCTGGGCACCGACATGTCGGTGCCAAACGACAAGCTGCC
>JAAZFW010000434.1 GCA_012511525.1 Clostridiaceae bacterium | reverse complement strand
GCAGCAGGACGGGGCCTTCGAGCGACCGGGCGCGCCCGGCCAGGGCCAGGATCAGGGCCACGATCGACATCGCCAGGGCGTCGAGCAGGATAATCCCGGCCAGCCGGCTGGGGAAACGGCGGGCAAAGGTCTTGTTGGTGATGTTCTGCAAGCTGTAAAGCAGCAAAGAGAGAATCTGGTAACCCAAGCCAATGCCTCGCAATCCTTCAGCCGGCCGGCCGAATCAAGATCGGTTCGGTGTTCAGTCCTCGAGCAAGGCCCACATCTTGGGGCATACCACCTCGACCGGTTCGGTCAGGCCGCACTCAAAGACGACAAATCCGGTGAAGCCGGTGTCGCGGATCGCCTTGAAGACGTTCTTGTAGTTGATCTCGCCGGTTCCCGGCTGCTTGCGCCCGGGTACGTCGCCGACATGGATGTGGCCGATGTGCCCGATGTTGGCGCGGATGTTGTTGATCAAGTTGCCTTCGGTGATCTGCTGGTGGTAGACGTCATAGAGCACCTTGACCATCGGGCTGCCGACTTCCTCGATGACGGCCACCGATTCCGCCGTCGTGGTCAGGTAGTAGCCCATGTGGTTGACCAGGATGTTCAGCGGCTCGAGCACCAGCTGGATGCCGGCCGCCTCGGCCAGGGGCGCCGCGGCTCTTAGCGCCGCGACAACCCGGGCGTGCTGTTCGGCGCGCGGCACGCCGGCGATCTCGTTGCCGGTCGTCACCACGATGTTCGTGCAGCCCAGCACCTGAGCGGCGGCGATCGTTTCGCGGATCGCCGTGACAAAGGCGTCCTTGGCGTCCGCATGGACGATGCCGTGGGTGTTCGCGATCAGGGCTTGCTTCGCGGGGTCGCTGGCGTGAAAGAGGATCGCCGATACGGCGACGCCGGTGCGGTCGATTTCCCCGCGCAGGCGCTTCAGGTCAAGGTGGGCCCAATTGAGGATTTCAATGGCTTTGAAACCTTGCTGGCGGGCCAGCTCGAGCTTTCCGTATTCCTCTCCGGGAAACCAGGAATTATGGACGGTCAGTGTAAACATAATCCAGTACCTCCTTTAGCTTATGCCATCAGTCCAGGACTATTTCCTTGCCGGTGGCGATCGATTCGTTGCAGGCCAATGTCAGGGCCAGCGACTTGCAGGCGTCGGCATAGGGTGAGCGGATGATCGCCGGGTTGCAGGTCTTGACGGCGTCGAGGAAAGTCCGGTCCTCGGTGACACCCTGGTCGATTTCCCTGCGGTGCAGCTCGACATAGCTGCCGGTGTCCAGCTCGACGGACTGGCGCAGGATGTAGCGGATGTCCGCGTCGGCACAGCGGATGTGCAGCCCGTTCTTGTTCGGCACGTTGCGGGCCAGGTAGCAGCCGGTGAACAGCGTGGCGATGACCTTGTTCTTGAAGGTGATGACCGCGGACGAATAGTCGTGCAGGTCGTACCCGTCGCGTTTCACGATACCGCGGGCCGCGGCGCAATAGACACGCTCGGGTTCGCCGAACAAGTAGCGCAGCATGTCAAACAGGTGGATGTTCTGTTCGACGATCTGGCCGCCGCTGGTTGCGTAGGTCGGCCACCAGTAGACGCCCGGAATACCGCCCAGCCAGGCGCCGTCGACCAGGCCGACCTGGCGGCCCTTGAGGAACTCACGGGTCTTTTCGATCACGTCGAGGTAGCGGTCCTGGAACCCGACGGCCGTGATGATGCCGGCCTCGGCCGCGGCATCGCGGATCCTGGTCGCCAGTTCCATGGACAGGGCCATTGGCTTCTCAACCAGGAAGTGGATCTTGCGTTTGATCGCCTCGAACTCAAGGGTGCCGTGCTGGTCCGGCGGTACGCAGATGTAGAGCACATCCGGCTTGGCCTCGTCCAGCATCTGGCAATAGTTGTCGAAAACCGGCGCTCCTCCGACCTGGGCGGCTTTTTCACGCGCCCGTTCCGGCCGGATGTCCATAAACCCGACGTAGTCGACATCGTCGAACTGCACCAGGTGACTGAGATGAAAATTGCAGATGCCGCCGCATCCGACAAACGCTGCTTTAATCCGATCCATTTGATTCCCTCCTTGACGACCTTGAATACGGTCAGGCGCATGCCTGCCGCTAAGCATACAAAAGCACAATCGGGGCGCCCCGTCAACACGCGCCTGGACAGCCGTGTAAAATGAGCATTTTGTCCATATTGTTGGCGATATATGACCTTGCATTTCCCAAACAAGCATGGTAAACATAGGAGTTGAGGCGCGGCGAGCCGTCCCTCGAGAACAAAACAGTTAGGAGATCACTATGATTCGCGCAGGCATTCTTGGCTACGGATACATGGGCCACGTCCATACGCAGAAAATCGCCCCGATCACCGGCATCGATGTTTTTTATGTTCACGATATCGATCCGGCCAAACAGGCTGAAGCCGAAAAGGCCGGATATGTGTTTTTCGAAGACCGCGCCCGGTTCCTGGCCCAGCCGAACCTGGACCTGGTCATCATCGCCACGCCCAACCAGTTCCATCGCGACTACGCGATCGAGGCGCTCCGGGCCGGCAAGCACGTGATCTGCGAAAAGCCGGTCACGCTCAACACGGACGAACTCGACGCGGTCCTGGCCGCCGCCCGGGAAACCGGTCGGATTTTCACGGTCCACCAGAACCGGCGCTGGGACACCGACTACCTGATGCTGCGCCAGATCATCGCGGACGGCACGCTGGGAAGGCCCATCGCGGTCGAATCGCGCGTCCTGGGCGAGCGCGGCATCGTCTTTGGCTGGCGGGCAGATCCGGCCTATGGCGGCGGCATGCTGTATGACTGGGGCGTCCACCAGGTCGACCAGATCCTGCAGCTCTTCCCCGACCGCAAGGTGACGCGCGTTTTCGCCCAGCTCTGGTCGGTCAATACCCTCCAGGTCGACGACTATTTCAAGCTGGAACTGGTCTTCAACGACCAAAGCTCGGCCCATGTCGCGTGCGGGGTCTTTGCCCTTGAGAAGTTGCCGCGCTGGTTTGTCTACGGCTCCAGCGGCACCTTGAAGATCGACGACTTCAGCGCCAAGTCCGGCCGCATCTCCAAGATCAACAACCAGTACACGGTCGAAGTGTCCGAGGGCGTCGATCCGGTTGTCGGCTCAAGCCGCACCATGGCGCCTCTGCGCCCGGAACAGATTCAGCATGTCCCGCTGCCTGCCCCGGTCGACGCAGCCAATGCTTTTTACGAGAACATCGTCCTTGCCTGCCAGGACCCGACCCAGCTCGCCGTCAAACCGGACAGCGTGCGCCGCACCATGCAGGTGATCGACGCCGCTTTCGCGTCCGCCCGCACGCGCCAGTCGGTCGATGTCCTGATCTGAACCGAACCGCAAGAGCATAGGGTAGCGGCCGCGATTCCAGAAGAATCGCGGCCGCTTTGTTTTGACCAGATATCCGGCATGGCCGGTGTTGTTCAGATATCGTGCAGGTCCAGACCCCAGGGCTCGCGGCGCCGGAACGCGGTCGCGTAACGGTGCTCCAGCTTGCCGGACGCATCCAGATGGGCCAGGCAGGCCCGGCCGCAGGCGGCGGTCAGGCGGTTGGGCATCGCTTCGCTGTGCGAGGTGTCCGGGAAGGCGCCGTTCGGGCAATAGAGGCATTTCTGGCGGTTGACATACGCGACCTGGCGCGTGACACCGCAAATGGTGACATCGGCAGCCTTGTCAAGTTCGATCGCGCCCAACGGACAGGCTGCGACGCACTTGGCACACTGCTCACGGTCGCAGACCGTGCCCGTGAAGACCGGATCGGGCTCGATCTCCAGGTCCGTGATGATCAGGCCGAGCGCCTGGCGGGTGCCGAACTGGGGCGTCAAGAGCAGGCCGCACAGGCCGATCTCGCCCATGCCGCAAGCCACCATGGCGTAGGCCAGATCCGGGTAGACGTTGGGCGCGATTGAGCCGGTGCGGAAGACGACGCCCTCCGGCCAGCGCTCGGCGGCCATCGGGCTCGACGGGACGGCAACGCCGCCCTCATCCTCCAGGAAACGGGCCAGCGTGTACATGTAATGGGCCTCGATCAGGCGGCCGGCGCGGGTCCAGAGCGTGCCCTCCTCGGTGCCGCGGAACACGCCGCGCGGAATCTCCCGGGCGCACAGGACGATCGAACGGGCCTGGGGGAAGATCGAGAGCGGATTGCGCTGCGGTTTCTCATCCCGGTAACGCTCGGCTGGTGCGACGCCGACGGCGTCGATGCCGCTCCTTTTGGCATAAGCCAGCAGCTCTTGCTTACTCAACATGGTTCTCATCCCCCTTAGCGCTGTCATCCTTTTGCAGGTAATAGGCCCGCTTATCCTTGCCGATCCGGCCGGTCTGCTTGAGATGCATGTAGCAGGACTGGATGCAGCCGTATGCGCCGCAGATGCTGCCGGGACGGCCGCCCTGGCCCAGTTCGTCGAATCCGTTGGCG
>JAAZFW010000433.1 GCA_012511525.1 Clostridiaceae bacterium | reverse complement strand
TCAGTGTCCCGCGGGATTTGCTGCTGGCCAGCTTCGGCGGCACCTTGCTGGGCCGGCTGAACCGGATCCCGCTGACAACCGCCTCGCTCGACCATAACGAGCTTGGCCGGCAGGCTTTCGCCGCCTGCCAGTACCTGGAAGACAACCCGTCCGTGCTGTCCGTCTCGGTCAAAGTTGGCTGCCAGCTGGTCATCCGCGCCTCAACCGGCGATCTTACGCCTCAGACCGGTGACGGCAGCTTTGGACAGTCGGAGACGCTAACGGTCGCGCCGATCGACTTTTACGACGATCCGGATGTCCAGGATATCCTGGCCATGGAAAGCTTCATCGGCCGCTGTGACGAGCTGGATCTGCAAATCCTGGAAGGATTGCTGCGCCATCAAACCTACGCCGCGCTCGCCGAGCACCTTTTCCTGGCGGAAAACGCTTTAAAGTACCGGCTGCGCCGGATGCTTGACTGGCTGGGGCTTGCCAACAGGCAGATGCTGCTCGAGCACCTGTCCGCCTACCTGTCAGCCGCGTCGCTCCAGGAAGCCGTTCGGATCAAGCTGGGCGAGCGCAGCTGAGGAGGCCTTTATGCACGAAGATCCGTTTATCCGCACGGCATGGCTCCTGGGGGCTGATGCGATGCAAAAGCTCAAAGCCAGCCGCGTCATTGTCGTCGGCATCGGCGGCGTCGGCGCCTATGCCGTCGAAGCGCTGGCCCGCTCAGGCGTCGGGCACCTGGTCTTGGTCGACCCTGACCGGGTGGAGGTGAGCAACCTCAACCGCCAGCTGCCGGCCACCCGCGCGACGCTGGGCCAGCTGAAGGTCGACGTGATGCGTGAGCGCGTGCTGGCGATCAATCCTGAAGCGGCGGTCGAGGTCCGCGCCTGCTTTTTCACCCCGGGCGACCCGGACGGCCTGATCACGCCCGACCTGGATTACGTGGTCGACGCCATCGACACGATCACGTCCAAAGTCGGCCTGATCGCAAAAGCCAAGGAACTGGGCCTTCGTGTGATCAGCTGCATGGGCGCGGGCAACAAGCTGGACCCCACCCGCTTTGAAGTCGCGGACATCAGCCAGACCTCCGTCTGTCCGCTCAGCAAGGCCGTTCGGCAGCAGTTGCGCAAACAGGGCATCGAATCGGTTAAGGTCGTCTATTCCCGTGAAAAGCCGTTCAAACCGCGCGAGGGCGGCCGCAGCCCCGGCAGCGTCGCATTTGTGCCCTCGGTCGCCGGCTTGATCATGGCCGGAGAGGTCATCAAGGACATCACTGGCATACGCGCGCAGCCGGATTGACACAGCTTGCCTTTTTTGTTCTATCTGTTATACTTGCAGTATAACAGATAGCCAGGAGGTGGCAGCGTGATCATCCAAATCGATTTCGCCGGCGATCTGCCGCTCTACAGCCAGCTGCGCGACCAGATTGTGATCGGCATCGCGGCCGGCTTGCTCAAGCCCGGCGAAGCGCTGCCGTCGGTCCGTCGCCTGGCGGCAGACATCGGCATCAACATCCACACGGTCAACAAGGCCTACGCGTTGCTGCGCGACGAAGGCTACATCGTCATGGACCGCCGGTCCGGGGCCGCTGTGGCCCCGCGTCCGCTGGACAGCCGTGGCTTTTTTGAACACCTGGCCGACCTGCTGCGCCCGATCGCGGCCGAAGCGATCTGCCACGAGCTGGACGCGGAGCAGTTTGGCCGCTTCTGCGCCGACCTGCACCGCCAGGTACGCACGGTCCAAGACATCCGGGAGGGACACCCATGAGCGCTTTACAAAACCTGTTCTTCGCGATCAACCTGCTGCTCGTCCTGACGATGGGCGTCATGCTGACCGTTTTGCCCCTGATCACGCGCAAGAGCCTGCTGTTCGGCGTCCGCATCCCCGAGCCGGCCCTGGACCATCCCGAAGTTCGCCATCTCAAAGCGATCTATCTTGTTGTGCTGGCCGTCTTGTCCGTTCTGACGCTGGCCGCGGCGCTTGCGATCCACCTGGTCCGGCCCGCCTTCAACCTGATCGGATCACTTTACCTGCCATGGCCGCTCCTGATCGGCCAGTTTCTGACCACCGTCGCGCTTTGGCGCCAGGCCAAACGCCTCAAGGCGCGGGAAAACTGGCAGGTCGCCCACCTCGGTACAGCCGAAACGCGCTCGTCGCTTGCGCGCACCCGCTTTGGCGGCCTGCCCTGGGCCTGGTACCTGGGCAGCCTGGCCCTGATCGTCCTGGCCGCGCTCGTTTCGCTGGCGGTCTACCCCTCGATGCCGCAGACGATCGTCACCCACTGGAACGCGGCGATGGAGCCCGACGCCTGGGCGGATAAGTCGTTGATCCACGTTCTGATCACGCCGATCATCGCCCTGGTTATGCTCCTGATCATGCTGCTCAGCAACCTCGCCGTCTACCGGACCAAACTCCAGGTTAGCCTGGAGAACCCGGCCCTGTCCTATGCACAGCACCGCGTCTACCGCCTTTGGATGAGCCACATGCTGGGGTTCATCACGGTGGTAATGACCATGATGTTCCTGGCCTTCCAGCCGATGATCCTCAACCTGTGGGTGCCAAGCAGCGCCCTGATGATCCTGATCATCCTGGTCACGAGCACGCTCATGATCGTGCCGGCAATTGTGGTATCGGTCAAGGCCGGCCAGGGCGGCACGCGCCTGAAGCCCGCGATCACGGACGCAGATATCGCGGCAGCCGGTCTTGCGGATGCGCTTCGTCCGGCGTCACGCAGCGGGCGCGGTGACGACCGGTTCTGGAAGCTGGGCATGTTCTATGTCAATCCGGAGGATCCCGCCCTGTTCGTCGAAGACAGGTTGGGCAACAACGGCGGCCTCAACTACGCCAGGCCGCTGGCCTGGGTTTTGGTCGTCGTCTTGCTGGTCCTTGTGATCGCGACATACGCGCTGTCGACCGGTCTGCTGCTCGACCTGGTTTAGATGCAGGTGAAACAGCCGTCGATGACCAGGTTGGCACCCGACGTGTAAGTCGAGGCGTCGCTGA
>JAAZFW010000432.1 GCA_012511525.1 Clostridiaceae bacterium | reverse complement strand
ATCCATCACGACAACGGGCCGCTCGGCGCGGCCAGCTTCGACCGGGCCGAAGAGCGCAAGGTCCTTTTGCTGAAAAAAGCCGGTTACAACGCCGTGCGCTGCGCTCACAACCCGCCGGCTCCGGCGTTCCTGGACGCCTGCGATCGTCTGGGTCTGCTGGTCATGGATGAAATCTTCGATTGCTGGCAGGAAGGCAAAAACCCCTACGACTACCACATGGTCTTCGATCGCGACTGGCAGAAAGATCTGGAGGCGATGGTTCTTCGTGACCGCAACCACCCGTCCGTGATCATCTGGTCGACCGGTAACGAGATCCCGGAGCGCGACGGGCGCAGCCAGGGCTATGCCTGGGCCGAACGCTTGGCCGGTACCGTCCGCCGCCTCGATCCGACCCGGCCGGTCACCAACGCCCTTAACGGGCTGAGCGCCGCGGCTATCGAGCTCAACAACCTGGAGAGCAACCTGATCAAGACCAGCGCCGACCACGATTACTGGGGCGAACGCACGGCCCCCTTTGTCAAGCCGCTCGATATCGTCGGGTACAATTACCTGCTGCAGCGCTATGCGCCGGACACCGTCGCGTTTCCCGAACGCCTGATCTGCGGCGCGGAGAGCTTTCCGCTGGAGGCGGCGGCCAACTGGCGTGCCATTGAGCAGATGCCCCACGTGATCGGCGATTTTGTCTGGACCGCCCTGGATTACCTCGGGGAGGCTGGCCTGGGCCATGTCTGGTATGACGACAATCCCGCTTTCCTGGGCCGCTACCCGTGGCATCTGGCCAACTGCGGCGATTATGACATCTGCGGGTTCGAGCGCCCCCAGCTGGCGCTGCGCCGGCAGCTTTGGAACAGCGACAGCAAGCCCTATCTGGCGGTGCTGCGCCCCGACCGCGACCAGGCGCGCGCCAAGGTGTCCGCCTGGGGCTGGCCGGAGGTGCTGCCGTTCTGGGACTGGGCGGACCATGCCGGGAAAACCGTCCAGGTCGTGGTCTACGCCCGTGCGCCTGAGGTGCGCCTGAGCCTCAACGGGCGGGAACTGGGCCGCCGGCCCTGCGGACAAGAGCAGGGCTGCCAATGCTCTTTTGAGGTCCCTTACGAACCCGGCCGGCTGCTGGCCCGGACGTACGACGGCGACACACTGCTGGAGGAGACGGCGCTCGAGACTCCTGGGCCGGCGTGTTCGCTGCGTTTGGCATCTGACCAGTCCGCCCTGCGTCCGGACGGCACCGACCTGGCCTATGTCACGGTCGAGCTGGTGGACGAACGGGGCAACCGGGTGCGCCTGGCCGACCGGCCCGTGACGGTTGCCGTCTCCGGCTCCGGCTGCCTGCAGGTGTTGGGTTCGGCCGATCCCTGCTCCGAGGAACCGTATCGCGGCAGCCAGCGCCGATCCTTCGAGGGCCGCTTGCTGGCTGTGGTCCGCTCCGGGTCGGAGCCGGGCGAGATCCTGGTGACGGCTGTCGCCGAAGGCCTGGAACCGGCCCAGCTGCGGCTTAAAAACATGTAAGTCTGGCTGATGCCGTCCAGATGCCCTATAATGGCCCTGTAGCATATCCCGGACAAGGCCTGGCGCAGGCGGGAGGGCATGATGGAGCGATTCAAGTACAGCGGCGCGAAGCTGAAGGAAATCTCGTTTCCCCTGGGCGGGATCGGCAGCGGCTGTGTCGGCCTGGCGGGCACCGGCCGGCTGGTCGACTGGGAGATCTGCAACCGGCCCAATAAGAACAGCCTGAACGGCTTTACCCATTTCGCCGTCAAGGTTGAAGAAGGCGGCCGGGTGGTGGACGCCCGCGTCCTGAACAGTGATCTGCCTTCGCCCTATACCGGCGGGGAATCCAACTACGGGTTCGGCCCGTCGCGTTTCCTTTTAGCCGGCGCGCCGCATTTCCGTGACGCGGTCTTCACCGGCACCTACCCGGTCGCCCGGATCGATTTTTCCGACGACACGTTCCCCGGCCAGGCCGCGCTGGAAGCTTTCAATCCCATGATCCCGCTCGATGCCGACGCGTCCAGCCTTCCGGTTGCCTGCTTCACGGTGCATCTGACCAACACGACCGGGCGTGCGCTCGATTATGTCCTGGCCTTCAGTGTCAACAACTTCCTGCCGAAAGGCAAGCGCTTCAACACCCACCTGCAGTCAGGCCCGTTGCACCTGGTGCGCCAGCAGAGCACTTGGGCGGATCCGGACGATCCGGACTTCGGCGAGCTGGTCTTCTCGGTACGCGGGGAACGCGTCAGCTGGCAGGAGGACTGGTACCGCTGCAGCTGGTTTGACAGCCTGGCAACGTTTTGGCGCGATTTCACCGCGCCAGGCGACTTGAAAAACCGCCGCGGGGACCTGGCGCTGCGCCAGGAAAAGGACGAGGCGATGGCCACGCTGACGACACGCCTGACCCTGAAGCCGGGTGAAAGCGGCCAGGCACGGTTTGTCCTGGCCTGGTATTTCCCCAATGCGACCAATTACTGGAATCCGGAAAAACAGGATCGGCCCGATCTGCCGCCGGAGGAAGCCGCCCGTTCCCAGCTGCTGCGCAACACCTGGAAAAACTACTATGCCGTGCTGTATCCCGACGGACTGGAGATCAATCTGCACATGCAGGAAAACTGGGATCGCCTGGAAGAGGAGACGCGTCGTTTTGTCGACAGCCTCTACAGCTCGTCGTTGCCGGAGGCGGCCCTCGAGGCGGTCACAGCCAACATGTCGCTGCTGCGTTCACCGACCTGCCTGCGTCTGGCGGACGGTTCCTTCTACGGCTTTGAGGGCTGTCATGCCCACGCGGGCTGCTGCGAGGGCTCCTGCACGCATGTCTGGAATTACGCCTACGCGCTGCCGTTCCTGTATCCGGCCCTGGAGCGCTCGATGCGCGAGCTCGATTACCGCCACAACCTAAGGCCCACTGGCGAGATGCCGTTCCGGCTGCAGCTGCCGCCGGGCCGTGCGCCGTCCGCCTTTCGCGCCTGTGCGGACGGCCAGCTGGGCGGTGTCGTCAAGGTGTTCCGCGACCATGCGATCTGCGGCGATACGGCCTGGCTCAAAAGGCTCTGGCCGGCGGTCAAGCGCTCGCTCGAGTATGCCTGGTCGCCGGACAACCCGGATCGCTGGGATCCAGACCGGCAGGGGGTTCTCACGGGCCGTCAGCACCACACGCTGGACATGGAGCTGTTCGGCCCCAATGCCTGGCTGACCGGCATTTACCTGGCCGCCCTGCAGGCCGGCATCCGGCTGGCCGAAGCCGTCGGCGACAAGGAAGCGGCGAAAGAGTACCGGGAAATCCTATCGCGCGGCCGCGCCTTCGCCGATAAGAACCTGTTCAACGGCGACTATTTCATCCAGAAAATCGATCTTTCGGACCGGACGCTGCTGGACGCGTTCAGCCATGACACCCTGATCGGCAAAGACAGCCGCGACGTCTATTGGCACGAGGAGGCCGGGGAGCTGAAGTACCAGATCGGGGAAGGGTGCGCGATCGACCAGGTGCTGGGCCAGTGGCACTGCGACCTGACCGGCCTGGGGGATGTCTTTGATCCGGAAAAGGTGCGATCGGCCCTGAAAGCCATCTATCGCTACAATTACCGCTCCTCGTTCCGCGAGCTGTTCAACCCCTGCCGGATCTATTGCCTCAACGACGAAGCCGGCACGATGATCTGCGCCTGGCCGGAGGGACGGCACAAGCCGGCTGTGCCGGCGCCTTACAGCGAGGAGACGATGCACGGCTTCGAGTACCAGGCCGGCAGCCACATGATCCTGCGCGGCCTGGAGGAAGAAGGCCTGCAGGTGGTCCAGGCGGTGCGTGACCGTTACGACGGCGAAAAGCGCAACCCCTGGAACGAATTTGAGTGCGGCAGCAACTATGCGCGCTCGATGGCCTCGTTCGCGCTGCTTTT
>JAAZFW010000431.1 GCA_012511525.1 Clostridiaceae bacterium | reverse complement strand
TTGAAAAAGGGGAAAGCGCCGGGCAGTTCTTCGATCGTGACGGTTGCCCCCATCGCCAGGGCGCCGCCGGCCATCGCCCGGTCAAACCGGAATGAAGCCTGCCGGATCGCCGGGAGCGTTTTGCCGCGCACGAAGGTTTCCAGGCGCACATCGTCGGGAATGACGTTGAGCACATCGCCGCCCTTGGTGATGATCGGGTGCACCCGGACGCAATCGGCATCGGGAAAGGTTTCGCGAATCCCGTTCATAGCGGCCAGCGCCGTATGCGCCGCGTAGAGCGCGTTGATCCCGTCTTGTGGCGCCGCGCCCGCGTGGGCGGCCCGACCCGTGAAACGAACGCGTTTGACCAGGCAGCCGTTGAACGACTGGAAGGCGACCTTGGCCGCTCCGGCCGGCATGACATGGATCATCAGGCACAGATCGACGTCGTCGAACCAGCCGCGCTGAATCAGTTCGGCTTTGCCGCCCAGAAAATGCAGCACGCCTTGACCGATCAGCTGCTTGCGGTAGGGCAGCTCGATAAATTCCTCAGCCGGCAACGCCATGTAATGGATCTTGCCGCACAAGGTTTCCATAACGCCTGGCGCCAGCAAGCCCAGGGCGGCCCCGTAGAGGGCTGCGATCTGGACGTTGTGGCCGCAGGCATGGACGGCGCCCGTTTCGGGGTCGGCATCCGGATGGTTGGGGCAGATCACGGCATCCAGTTCGCCGACGAGGGCGATCGCAGGGCCGGGGCGTCCCGTATCCAAAGTCAGCTTGATCCCCGGGATATCTGAGCAGACTTGCCGGCTCAGGGGCAGCGAAGCGAAAGCGTCCAGCACCCGGCGGGCGGTCCGGGTCTCCTTGAAACCGGTTTCCGGTTCCTGGTAGATCGTATCGCCCAGGCGGGCGATCGCATCTTCCGCGCATTGGATGGTCTGGAAAAGGGGTTCTGGGGTGGTCAAAGCCGCACCTCGCGATCTACGTCTAGCGCGTATAAACCTCAGGATTGACGACATGCTCTGGACGCTGCCCTTTAAGGACGGACACGATGGCCCGGACCGCGGCCCGGGTCATGGCGCAGCGCGTCTCGTTGGTGGCCGAGCCGATGTGCGGCGACAAGACGACGTTCGGCAAATCGCGCAATGCCTGGGGCACCTGGGGCTCGTGTTCGTAGACATCCAGACCGGCGGCCCGGATGCGCTTATGTGTCAGCGCCTCGATCAGGGCCTGTTCATCGACGATCGGGCCGCGGGCCGCGTTGATCAGGATGGCGTCAGGCTTCATTTGGGCCAGTTCGGCCGGCCCGATCAGGCGCCTTGTCCCCTCCGTCAGGGGCACATGAAGCGACAGCACGTCAGATGTGGCCAGCAGGGTCGGCAGATCCATCGCCTGCATTTGGTAGGCCGCTTCGTATTCCGGCTTGCGGGTTCGGCTGTGGTAGGCCACCGACATGCCGAAGGCCTTTGCCCTGGCGGCGACGGCAGCGCCGATCCGGCCCATGCCGATGATTCCCAGCTGCTTGCCGGCCAGATGGGTCCCGACCATCAAGCTCAGGGAAGGCCGGAACTGCTCCTGCGATCTGACCAGCCGGTCGGCTTCCGGGATCCGCCGCGCGGCCGCCAGCAGCAGCGCCCAGGTTAGTTCGGCCGTACTGTCTGTCACCTCGTCGGGCAGATTGGCGACGACAATGCCACGGCTGGTCGCGTGTTTGACGTCGATGTGGTCGCTCCCCGCACCATAGCAGCAGATCACGCGCAGCCGGGGCGCCGCGTCGATCAGGGTTTTATCCAGCTTGCCGAAAGCCCAGAGCACGCCGTCGGCGCCGGACAGCAGCGGAACGGCTTCGTCAGGCGTCAGGCTACGTTCGTGGGGGTTCATGACCACCTCATAGTCCGGCTCGAGCAAATCGTTGATTTGGCCTTGGACACGGTGGGAAATAAAGATCTTCATGGAATCATCCTTTCGGCTGTCAGATATGAAAAGCGGCTCGGAATATATCGGCGCCGCCTGGCTGGATCGCAGCGCCCATGGCCAGCAGTTCGGTTTCCAGGGCCTGGATAGTCGGCAGCAGATAGTCCTCGCTGGCTGTCCAGGCCATGTGCCCGACCCGGATCAGCTGGCTGGCCAAAGGCCCGATACCGCCGGCCAGGAGGATGTCGTGACGGCGCAGGACCCGGTCAAGCAGAACCGACCCGTCGATGCCAGCCGGCATCCGAACCGCCGTCAAGGTCTTGCTGGCGCAGCTATCGTCCGTGAACAGGCCGAGCCCCATGGCGCGCATGCTGGCCCGGAACGCGTCCCGTACCCGAATCTGACGGGCAAAACGGGCTGGGAGCCCTTCCGCCAGCAATTCGTCGAGCGCCTGGTTGAGCGCCAGGTACAGGGATACCGGCGCCGTGTTGGGACCTTGCGGATGCCAGTTCTGCCATTTTTCACGGTAGGCGCGCAGGTTTTCCAGGTTGAGGTACCAGGAGCGAACCGGCTTTGCACGCCTGGCGATCGCCTGCCAGGCTGATTCGCTGACACTGACAAAGCTCAGGCCTGCCGGCGCCGCCAGGCATTTCTGGCTGCCGGACACGCAAAAGTCGATACCCAGGCCGTCGGTCGGCACATCCGCACCGCCCAGGCTGGAAACGGCATCAACGACGGACAGGATACCCCTGGCCCGGGTCAGGTCAAGAATTGGCTTGAGCCCGGTTTCGACCGCCGTGGACGATTCGTTGTGGACCAGCGCGACGGCCTTGATGTCCGGATGCTTGTCCAGGAGGGCTTTGACAGCCGCCGGATCGACCGGCTGGCCATAGGGGCTGTCGACCGTGATAACCGATAATTCGTGGTAATTGGCCATCTCGGTAAACCGCTCGCCGAAGAAGCCGTTTCTGCAGATCAGGACCTTTTCGCCCGGCTGGGCTGCGTGCGACAGGGCGATTTCCATGGCGGCCGACGATGTGGCGGCCAGGATAAAGAGGTCGGCCCTGGTTTGGAAAACCGTTTTCAGTTTTTCGACGACCTCGAAATAGAGCGCGACAAAATCCGGCCCGTAGTGGTGCCGGATGGGCTTGGCCAGCTGTTCGAGCACGGCGGGGCTGACTTCGGTTGGTCCGGGGATCATGAGCTTGGTCATAAATTTCACCGACTTTCACGTGTCTTGGGTCTGCCGGCAGCCCGTTTCGGGAGCGGCAGGAACGGTAAAACAGGAAAAACGTCAGTTTTGGTCAACAACCTCAAAGGTTTCGAAGACCACCGGCATGTCCTCCGAGAACGTGTATCCGAGCTGCTTGCCTTCTGCCTGGAAAAAAGCCGTGTGGCCCCTGCGCCAGGATTCCAGGTTGTCGTCTTCGCCTTCTTGCCGGCACAGATCGAATGTCATGTTCTTGAAGGGGAGCACGCGTACGCCGGTTGTCCGGATGACGCAGCGGGGTTTG
>JAAZFW010000430.1 GCA_012511525.1 Clostridiaceae bacterium | reverse complement strand
CTGCATCCTGTTATGCCGCGCCAAAACCCAGCAGACGGCCGCCCTGGTAGACCAGAAACGAGATCAGCCAGGCTACCCCGGTTTGGTAGAGGACGGCGGTCAGAGTCCAGCGCCAGTTGTTCATCTCGCGGCGGATGGCGCTGAAAGCTGCGATGCACGGCATGTACAGCAACGTAAAGATCATGAAGGCATAGGCGGACAGCGGGGTGAAAAGGGCCTGCAGGCCGCCTTCAGGCAGCAGGATTTCAAAGGTTGCGACGACGGACTCCTTGGCGATCAGCCCCGTCAGCAAGGCGACCGACGCCTGCCAGCTGCCAAAGCCCAGCGGTTGGAAGATCGGGGCCAGGAAAGCGCCCAGCCAGCCAAACATGCTTGAGGCGCCATCGGAGACGCGCTGCAGCGTGATGTTGAACGACTGGAAAAACCAGACGACGATGGTCATGACAAAAATGACCGTCCCGGCCTTGATGATGAAATCGCGGACTTTGTCCCACACGTGCAGCAGCAGCGACTTGGTGTCCGGAAGCCGGTATGGGGGCAGTTCGATGACAAACGGCGCGTCGGCGCCGCGCAGGACCGTTCTGCTGAAGACAAATGCCGTCAGCACCGCGACCAGGATCCCGGTCAGGTACATGGAGAACGTCACCAGGCCCTTGTGCGTGCTGAAAAAGACACCGGCAAGGAAGGCGTAAATCGGCATGCGCGCGCTGCAGGACATGAAGGGCGTGATCAGGATGGTCAGGCGCCGGTCGCGTTCGGACTCCAGCGTCCGCGCCGCCATGACGGCGGGAACGGTGCAGCCGAAACCCATCAGCATCGGGATGAAGCTGCGGCCCGACAACCCGAGCTTTTGGAAAAGGCGATCCGTGATGAAAGCCGCGCGGGCCATGTAGCCCGTGTCTTCGAGCACGGACAGGAAGAAGAACAGCAAAGTGATCTGCGGCAAGAACGTGAGAATGCCGCCCACGCCCGACAGGATTCCATCGACCAGAAGGGAATTGATCCATTCCGGGGCCGCGGCTGCCTTCAGCCAGCGGCTGACACCCCCGCCGACCGTATCAGTGAAAAAGACATCCAGCAGTTCGGTCAAACGGCCGCCCAGCGCCTCGCTGAACGTGACCTGAAAGACGGTCAGCATGACCAGCAGGAAAATGGGTATGGCAAGGAAGCGGTGCGTTAGGAAACGGTCTATCTTGTCTGAACGCGAAAGGGCTCCGCGCTGATGGCTGTGCTGCAGGACCTGGTCATGAATCTGCGCCGACTGGTGATACATCGCTTCTGTTTCCGCTTCTGTCTCGGGCTTGAATGTGTGCAGGACCGAGTGCGTCTGGACAATCGGAGCGGAACCAATGGCGCCCGAAGCGGCATCGGGCCTGTCGAATCGGTTGCAGCCGCAGCCATAACGGCCCTGATGGCGGCGCCTGTAGCCGAACCGCCGCCGGCATCCCGGTGACGCGACCTCGTAGATCGTGTCGATCAGTTCGTCCAGACCTTCCCCTTTTTTGGCAGAGATCGGAACCACGGGAACCTGGAGAAGCTGAGCCAGGCGGTCGATATCCAGCTTGTCGCCGTGATTTAGGATTTCGTCCATCATGTTCAAGGCGACGACCAGCGGCCGGCCCAGCTTTTTCAGCTGCAGCGTCAGGTACAGGTTCCGCTCGAGGTTGGTGGCGTCGATGATGTTGACGACGACGTCAGGAGATTCGTCGACGATGTAGTTGCGGCTGATCGTCTCCTCCAGCGAGTAGGGGGACAGGCTGTATATGCCCGGCAGGTCGATCACGGTCATTTCCCCGTCGGTATGCCGGATATGACCGGTCTTTTTCTCTACGGTGACGCCAGGCCAGTTGCCTGTTGTCTGGCGCGTGCCGGTCAACCGGTGGAACAAGGTGGTTTTACCGCTGTTGGGGTTGCCGGCCAGGGCGATTCGCATGCTCATGATTGCTGTTCCTGCCGCGTATCCACCTGAATGTCGCGGGCGTCCTTACGTCGGATTGATAGCGCGTAGTTGCGGATGTTGATCTCCATCGGGTCCCCGAACTGGGCGTATTTGCGAACGATCAGCCAGGCGCCGGGGGTAACGCCCATGGCAATCAGGCGCTGGCGAAGGCCGGTGCTGCCGCCCACCGCAACGACACGGCCGGATTGGCCAGGGGTGAGGTCGCTCAAAGGCTTGACAGCATCTTGCATAGGTGTCTCCTGTCTAAAAGTTAACTATGGTTAACATTTTAACGAAAAAAAACAGCTTGTCAAGCTGGGAAAATCAACAGCTCACGGGTGCTTGTCAAGACGGTGTTTGGTCATAAAGCCCATGATCCGCTCGCAGTCTTCCGGGTATTCGCAATCGACATGCAACGAGACTTCTTCGGCGATGGTCAACAGCGTCGACAAGCCAACCAGGGCCGACAGCATGCTGTCGGCGACCAGACGGTCGCCTTCCTCCGTGACAAAAGTGACCTTGCCCCGGCATTCGCGCATGATCCGGGAAAATTCCTGTGCGATGTCTTTGCCTGCTGTCATCGTTTTGTTTGCTCCACTGATCGTTCGCTTTGCGTTTTTCAAAACCCTATTGTACACTAATGGAATATAAAGGTCGAGAGCACTCGGGTGGATTCTACCTGTTTCACAAGCGAGTGCGGCCGAATCAGGCAAAATGGCAAGAGGTGGTGCGGCTTGTTTTTTTATTTGTTCAGTCTGGTGGTCTGCCTGACCCTGACATTGGCCGTGGCGATGGTTCTGACCCGCTGCCTGACCGTCAATTGGGAGCGAAAGAACCGGCATCCGTTCAGCTATCTGCTGCCTGTCGCCCTGACGGTGGTCCTGCTCTATGTCAGCCTGACCCTGACTGTGCCGACCGCTTTGGATTTTGTTGCCATCGCCAACGACACGCTGACCGTCGAAGAAATTGCGGTCGACGGGTCGACCTTGAAACGATTCTCGCTTGTCGTTCACGGGCGCACGCTTTATGTCAACCCCTGGCAGTTCAAACTGGAGCCGGGCCAGGTTGTCCGTGTCGCCTACACGCCGCGCAGCCGATTTATCCTTGAGGTGATTGAGATTGTCCAAGACGTGCCGCAATCCTGAAACGCTCCTTGAACCGCTAAGGCCAAACGCCGAACCTGTTGTCCGTCTGGTTGTCTGCGACATCGACGGAACGCTGATCGACGACGATGGCCGGATTCCGGAGCGAAACATCCAGGCGTTTGCCGAACTCAAGCGCCGGAATATCCTTTATACCCTGGCAACCGGCCGCATGGACCGGATGGCACGCGTCTACGTGAGCCAGCTTGAGGTCCATTTGCCGATGATCGCCTGTAACGGCGCCATCATCCGGGATTGCGCCACCGACGAGGTGCTGGCGCGTCAGGCGCTTGATCCGGCCGACGCAGCGACGCTTGTCTCCTGGCTGAACGGAAACGGTTTGGATTTTCTCTGCTACAGCGCGGACGAGGTATATTATCCGCCGACCAGCCGGCGGATCGAACGGTTCAGGGCATACAACAAGGCCATGAGGCAGTACGGGCAGCCGCCCATTTTGCTTTTGCCGCTGCCGCAGACGCCAACCGACGCGTTCTATTCCAGCCTGGTCAAAGTGCTGGCGGTTGTGCCGGACGCACGGACCCTGGCGCGCACGCGCGCGATGCTGGCCGAAAAGACCCGTTGCTCTGGTTTGCTGTCCGGACCGGCTTTTCTCGATATCCAGGATAAGGCGGCCACAAAAGGGCATGCCCTGAAAAAGCTGGCGGCGATGCTTCGCGTTCCGCTGGCCCAGACCATGGTTCTCGGCGACCACGATAACGATGTCGCCATGCTGGAAATTGCCGGTGTCGGGGTTGTCATGGCCGACGCGTCAGCGCCGGCGCTTGCGGCGGCCCATTACAGGACCGGCGCCCACCATGCGTCCGGCGTTGCCCAGGCGATCGCCTGTCTTGCCTTGGACCGATAAGCTGGTCCGAGCGGAATATGGCCTCAGGCCTATTACGGAGCGTGATCAGGTCGGGCAAAATAAGAGCTGTACAGGATCGGTGAAGCACGGCAGCGGGAAAGGCCGGAAAGGAATCCTGACCGATGACCAACGGGACGTATTATTATCCTGGCAGCTTCCCTGAAGCCGGCGCCAGCCAGCTGCGGTTCACGGTTGTCATCAACGACAAGGAGATGCTCGACCAGCTTGACCGCCTGATGACCCGCCAGGGCTACGCAGGTGTCGTGGACACAGCCGGACGTTTGCACTACCTCGTGGACGGGCGCAAAGGCATGCCGTATGCGTCGCGTAAAATTCTTGAGGCGACGGGACGCCTGATCAAGGACCAATGCGACAACGCACGACCGCTTAAGGCCAGCATCGGGCACAATGTCGACCAGGTCCTGATGGATAGCGGCATCCGGCCCGAACTCAAAGGCTACCGCTATATCCGCGCCATGCTGCTGATGATCGGCCTGGACGAAACCCGGATCAAGCCGGTCACGAAGGTCCTCTATCCCGATATCGCCACGCATTTTCATGTCAAAGCCAGCCAGGTCGAGCGTGATGTCCGCTATGCCCTGCAGGAGACTGCCCTGCACCGCAGCGGCCTGACCACGACAGCCTGCCTGTGCCGTCTGCACCAGCAGCTGGTTCAGGCTGTTGAGCGCGAGCAGATGGCCGAGATCAGGCAGACAAGAAAACCCCCTCAGCAAAGCGATGGTGCCGAAGGGGTTTTTTGACAACGGATCATTGCGACAAGCCAGGCTTGTCTCTTGTTGTATGAAGGAGGTCAGACGTTGACTTTGTCTTTCAGGCCTTTGCCAGCCTTGAAGACCGGAGCCTTGGACGCCGGAATCTTGATCTCTTCCTTCGTGCTCGGGTTGCGTCCTTTGCGCGCAGCACGTTTACGGACTTCAAACGTACCAAAACCAACCAGGACAACCTTCTCGTCTTTTGTCAGGGCGTCCGTGATGGTATCGAGCATAGCAGTGATGGCTCCCTCACTATCTTTCTTGCTAAGCTTGGTTGCCTTGGCAACGGCATCAACCAAATCTGTCTTATTCATGAATAGGGCCTCCTTTGGGCGTTATTTCAAACAATATTATGATACCAATGCTCGGCAGGTGTCAAGCGCAAAATGCTTGAAATGCCTAAAATAAGGCAGGATTGGGTATTTCATCCGCTTTTGACGGATGCGGGACGCTGCTGTAAGATGATCGAAGATAGAAAATGCGGCCGGGCCGACGCCAGATCAGCATTAGATCGAGTTTCGGATCAGCGAGAGAGGAACGAGCATGAGAGAAATAAGTGTTGATCTCATCCGCGATTGTGTGGCCAGACTGTGCCAGGAAGCTAATTTCCTGCTGCCGCCGGACATCATGGAAGCCCTGCGCGATGCGGCCGGGCGGGAAACGTCGCCGGCCGGTCAAGCGGTTTTGGATGACCTTTTGGAAAACGCGGCCCTGGCGCGCAGCCGGCGCATGCCGATCTGCCAGGACACCGGCATGGCAGTCGTCTTCGCCGAGATCGGCCAGGACGTTCACGTCACGGGCGGCTGGTTCGAAGACGCCATCCGGCAAGGCGTCGCACAAGGCTACACAACAGGATACCTGCGCCCGTCGATCGTGTCGGATCCGCTGCTTCGCCGCAATACCGGAGACAACACGCCGCCGGTGATCCATACCCGGATCGTCCCGGGTGACCAACTGCACCTGACGGTCGCCCCCAAGGGCTTTGGCAGCGAAAACATGAGCGCCGCCCGTATGCTCAGCCCCTCGGAAGGCACCGACGGAATCCGCCGGTTCGTGCTTGAGACCGTCGAAAAAGCGGGCTCCAACCCGTGCCCGCCGGTTGTGATCGGGATCGGCCTGGGCGGCACGCTGGAAAAAGCCGCTTTGCTGGCCAAGCAAGCCTTGCTGCTGCCATCGCAGGCGTCTAACGAGCAATCGCACCTGGCGGAATTGGAAAAAGACCTGCTTCAGGCCGTCAACGACCTGGGTATCGGACCGGGCGGCCTGGGCGGCAAGGTCACTGCCCTCGCGCTGCATATCCTGGCCTGGCCGACACACATCGCAGGACTGCCCGTCGTGCTGAATATGGGCTGCCACGCGACCCGACACGCCGAAGCTTATCTATGAGCGAGGATAAATTCATGGAGCGTCGACAGATTCAATTGCCACTGAGTGAACAGGCCGTCCGCAGCCTAAAGGCCGGCGAACTGCTTGCCTTGAGCGGTCCGCTCTACACGGCCCGGGACGCCGCGCACAAGCGGCTGACGGAGACGCTGCAGCAAGGTCTGCCGCTGACGGTCGACCTGCAGGGCCAGACCATTTACTATGCCGGCCCTTGCCCGGCACCTCCCGGGCAGGTGATCGGGTCGGTCGGGCCGACCACGAGCGGAAGAATGGACGCCTACACGCCGCTCCTGCTGCAGCACGGCCTGCGCGTCATGATCGGGAAAGGGCAGCGCAGCCCGGATGTCATCGCGGCTATCCAGTCGTACGGTGCGGTTTATCTGGGTGCGACCGGCGGTGCCGGCGCCCTGCTGGCCCGGCATGTCCGCTCATCCGAGGTGATCGCATATCCGGATCTCGGTCCTGAAGCGATCCGCCGGCTTGTCGTTGTCGATTTTCCGGTCATCGTCCTGATCGATACAAAGGGCAGCAACCTTTACCTGAGTGGTCCGGCCCAATATCGCCGCGACCGGTAACCCAACTTAGTTTTTGTGTTCGTGGCGCCTGAGGTAAGCCAGGTAAGCCAGCCAGTCGGTGCGGCTGAAATAGTGGCTGCCCGGCCGGAGGTGGTAACCGATTTCCCCCTCATGCAGCACGGTGCCCGGTTCGGGGAACCGGTCCGGTGTGATAAGGCCGCTGCGACCCAGCAACCGGTAAACGTCGCTGGCGGCCAGGCAGGACAGGAATTCGGATGGCGGGTCTGCGCCGACATCCAGCGCGGCACTGCCGACACAGATGCGGCGCGGCGCGATTAAGGCCAGCACGTCATGCTGGTCAAAGGGCAGCTCGTTTTCCCGTCCGAGGTAGCTTGTAAAGCGGGGGCAGAACCAGTCGGAACTGCCGCAGCGGATGAAGTCGCTGACTTTTTCGCCGTGCCCCCGGCTGGCAAGGGCGGCGCCGGCAAAACCGGAGTTGTTGGCGATGACCGAGCTGAACCGCTCGTCCTGGGCGGCGCACCATAGGGCGGTCTTGCCCAGCCGCGAATGGCCGGCGACACTGACCCGGCTGCGGTCGATTTCCGGCATGGTGAGCAGGTCGTCCAGCACGCGGCTGGCGGCAAACGCCCACTGGCCGATCCGTCCCCAGGCGTTATCCGGCCGCGCGGCCGCGTCCAGGTAGCAGGCGCCCAGTCCCTGACTGAAGTCGCCATTGTGAAGGTCCGGTGCTACGTCCTGGTAATCAAAGAACGCCAGGGCGAAGCCGTTGTCGATAATTTCCTCGACGGGCATGTAGCGGTCGGGAATCGACGGCCGAAACGCGATGTGCACGATCAGGGGCGATGGGCGGTCCGATTTGGGCAAAAAGAGATGGTACGGGAATGAAAAGCCGCCGCGTGGCGTGGCAAAGCGCAGCAGGATCTGGCGGGTGATTGCCTTGTCGGCCAGGTCGTGGTCATCTTGGCGCAGAAGCTGGCTTTCGACGTCATCCGGTGCCGGCGGCGTGACGCCGTAGATATGGGTCTCAAGCCGCCTTAGCAGTTCCTGCCGGCGTTTCGGCCAGCTGTCCCGCGTGCAGGGCTGACGGTCGTTCATGATCAACAGCGGCGGCAACAGCCGCTCGGCCAACGCTTGCTGCAACATGTCTTTTACCTCCGTTTTTAGCCTTATCTTAGGCGAGGCCTGCCGGATTGTCCAGCCGGTCCGGAAAATTCCGATCAGCATTTCAGGCGAGAAACCCGTATAATGAAGTCATGAGCCATTGTTACGGTTGCTGACTTCTGAAAGGGGTATGACTATGACACAGGTTCCGGAAAAACCCGTACGGATCGTCGTTGCCGGATGCGGCAACATGGCCCATGCCTGGATCCGCCATGCGCAGGAGCGGGCAGATTGCCGCCTGGTCGGTTTTGTTGACCTGAATCCGTTAGCCGCTCGTGCCATGGCGGAAAAATACCAGGTGCCGGATGCGGTCGTCGGGAACGATTTAGCCGGGATTTTGAACCAGACACGGGCCAGCCTGGTTTTCAACCTGGCCATCCCCGAGGCCCATCGCCCGATCGCGCTGACCGCGTTTGCCGCGGGATGCGCTGTCATGAGCGAAAAGCCGCTTGCCGCCAATCTGGCGGAGGCAGACGAGATGATCGGGGCCGCCCGGGAACAGAATTTATTCTTCGGCGTGATGCAAAACCGGCGTTTCCTCAAGCAAATCCGATCTTTTCGCCGCATCGTTGACGATGGCATCATCGGCAAGCCCGGCACCATCAACGCCGATTTTTACTTGGGACCGCGTTTTGGCGGCTTCCGAGACCTGATGGACGACCCGCTGTTGCTGGACATGGCCATCCATACCTTCGACCAGGCTCGCTTTATCCTGCGTGCCGATGCCCGCCAAGTCTACTGCCATGCGTTCAATCCACCGGGGTCCTGGTACCGGGGCAACGCGTCGGCAATCGCCATCTTTACCATGAGCGACAGCAGCGTGTTTTGTTACCGCGGCTCCTGGTGTTCGATCGGCTATCCGACCAGTTGGGAAGCCGACTGGCGGGTCAGCGGCAGCCAGGGGACGGCCGTTTGGGACGGGAAATCGATGCCCTGGGCAGAGGTGCTTAAGCCTGAAACACCAAATGCGCAGGCCGCTTTCATGCCGGAGGTCATTCGGGTCGACGCTCGGGACGATGGGTCCGGGCGGGAAGGGCACGACGGCTGCCTGGATGAGCTTTTCGATGCGCTGCTGTCCGGGCGCCCGGCGGAAACAGACGCCGCCGACAACCGCAACAGCCTCGCGATGGTTATGGCGGCGATTGAGAGCGCCCGAACTGGGACGCGTGTCACCATCGACTGAAGGGCAAGAGATGGGGAGGAGATTGAAATGAACAAACCGGCAAACACCAACCTGATTCGTATCGGCACCTTGTTGGGCGGCAAAGACGCCCCGCGCATCATCGCCCAAGTGATCGACTACGGCTTTGAGTCCTTTGAGCTGACGTTCTGGCAGACGACGGGCGGACTCGACCTGTTCGAACTGGCCAAGCGGGTCCGCGATGTTATCGGCGACCGGGACATCGTCATTTCGGGACTGAGTGTTTTCGGTAATGTCCTGACAGGACACGGCGACAACGCCGACGCCCTGGCCAGCTGGGAACGCTGCATCGACGCGGCTTATGCGTTTGGCACCGATCTTGTGGCCGGCTTCACCGGCCGGATCGTCGACCAGCCGATCGACGCTTCGATACCCAAATTCAAGCAGGTGTTTGGCGAGCTGAGCCGTCGGGCTGCGGACAAAGGTGTTCGCCTGGCGTTTGAGAACTGCGATATGGGGGGAACCTGGGAACGGGGCGACTGGAACATCGCCCACAACCCAACCGCCTGGGAGATGATGTTTGACGCCGTACCCGCAGACAACCTTGGCCTTGAATGGGAACCGTGCCACCAGATGGTCAGCCTGATCGATCCGATTCCGCAGCTGCGCCGCTGGGCGCCGCGTGTGTTTCACGTACATGGCAAGGATGCCACGATCGCGTGGGATGTGGTACGCGAAAAAGGGGTGCACGGGCCTGCTGAATATGTCTGGCACAGGACGCCGGGATTTGGCGACAGCAACTGGCGCGACATCATCACGATCCTGCGGCAGAACCATTATCAAGGGACGATCGACATCGAGGGCTTTCATGATCCGGTTTACCGCGACGAGCTGGAATGGACCGGACAAGTCAGCGGGCTTCATTACCTCAAGGCTTGCCGCGGCGGCGATTTTGTGCCTGTTCCACGCTGAAATCCTGCCCGGCGCCCCTGCGGTCAGCTTGACAACTTTCTGAGCTTCGATTAGTATAAACAATGCGTTCCTGCCTGTGTAGCTCAGTTGGTAGAGCAGCTGATTTGTAATCAGCAGGTCAGGGGTTCGAGTCCGTTCACAGGCTCCACAAAAGCACTCCAGTATTGATACTATGCTGGAGTGCTTTGCTATCAGGGCGTTTTGGGGTTTTGAGCAGTCTTAATATGTCTCATTCCAAAAAAATACGAATAGACTGCAGACCTTCATACCACGGATGATTAACACCACATCAATGTCATATCTTCGAATATTATATCCATCATAAACAAAATGAAAATAATTATTGACAGTTCTAGTCGAAAACGTTAGACTTATATCAGTCTAATGATTTCGACTGATTAATCATGGGATTGGTGATGTTATGAATACAGATATCAAACTAAGTAATGCTGATTTTCGACTGTTATCAATTGTCTGGGAAAACGAGCCAATTGCATCTCCAGAGCTATGCAAGCATGCTGAAGAAAAGCTTGGCTGGAAGCGAACCACAACGTACACCGTTTTGAAAAGACTTTGTGATAAAAACTTGCTTAAGAACGAAAATACGATCGTCACAGCACTGATGAGTCGTGAGGAAAATCAACGGACAGAAAGCCGACAAGTTCTGGAACGCAGTTTCAATGGTTCTCTGCCGCAATTCATCGCGGCCTTCCTGGATGGCGGCAAGATCAGCCTGACAGAAGCCGAAAAAATCAAGAGACTTATTGATGAATATCGGGAGAGCAAATGATGGACCAGATATTTTTGACCGTCCTCAATATGAGCATCACCGCAACTTATGTCCTGCTTGTTGTTCTTATTCTGCGCTTGCTGCTCAAGCGTGCACCTAAATGGATATCCTATGCACTATGGTCGGTGGTCCTGTTTCGCCTCGTATCACCTTTTTCATTCATATCGTCATTTTCTTTGTTGAGTCGCTTCATTAGGTCCTCAGCCATTACAGGTCAAATTGAGTATATCCCAACCGATATCATTGCTGCTGATGTTCCGAAAGTGGATGTTGGCATCCCGGCCTTTAACAGCTTAATCAATGATGCTCTACCATGGTCCGCAAATTCACTTCAAGGTGTCATAGTCATTGGAAACGCGATTTGGCTTGCCGGATTTGCATCAATGCTTGTATACAGTGTTGTTTCCTATATAAGACTAAAACGCCGTATTAGCTCAGCCACCCGCATCAGTGGAAATGTCTATGAATCAGACAAGGTTGAATCGCCATTCGTGTGTGGCTTTTTCAAACCAGGAATCTATCTGCCAGTCAGCCTAAGCGCAACGAATCAGGCCTTTGTGCTTCAACACGAGCTGACACATCTAAAGCGCTTTGATCATGTGATCAAACCATTCGCGTTTCTTGTATTGGCGATACACTGGTTTAATCCAATGATTTGGTTAGCATATCGGCTTATGAGTCGAGATATGGAAATGAGCTGCGACGAGCGTGTTGTGCAAGAGCTAAACCATGATGATAAAGCAGACTATGGCGGAGCGTTGGTTCAACTCGCTATGAAAAGGCCGATTTTTTCAGGAAGCCCGTTAGCCTTTGGTGAAAGCGCGACTATGGGCCGTGTACGGAACATATTGAATTATCGAAAACCAGCATTCTGGGTTACTATTGTAGTGGTTTTGACACTCATTATTG
>JAAZFW010000429.1 GCA_012511525.1 Clostridiaceae bacterium | reverse complement strand
GAGCCGGTCGTGATCAAGATTCTCTGGTGATGGTATTCAGATCCGGCCTAATATGCTGCGTAACAGCTCGATCGTGCTTTGCCCGTTTTTATGGGCAGGCGGCACCGGCGGATGAGCCTTGCCAGGGTCGCGCGCATATATTTCCCAAATTGCATACAAGGCACGGTAATCCCGGGCGATCAGCTGGCGCCGGATACGCATCAGCAAGTTAAGCAGGCCGTCCGTAGTCGGTCGATCGAGTGCATCACCGTCATCCGGCAGGTTTCTTGGACAGTAACCATCCACGATACATTCGATCGTGACAATGGCCCGGTTGCTGGACTGACTGACCGATGTGCCAAGATCATCCGTCCCGTCAAACGCGTATTGCTTCAGTTCCAGGATCTGTTCTGGCGCTGCGTTGAAGGCGATGGCCAAGGTCCACCAGCTGTAGCTTTCCCGATACATGACATCAAAATAACTGACCATCAGTCCCCGCCATTCGACGGGCAGGTCGCTCCACTCACCGGGAAAATGGAAGCCGGCCCGCCTGGTTTTGACTATGGCCCGATCAGATAAAGCGGCCACATCGGCTCGCGCGTCTTTGCCGAGGGGCTTGTCAATAGCAAGAAATTGGTAGGATGTCGAACTGTGGTCTGATGTAAATCCGTGTTTTTCGCTCAGTATTTTCATGGTATGGTCCTTTCCGGGTTGCACCCGTTTCTTAACCATGCGGGGTAGGAACAAGCGTCCGCCGCCTCAGGCATTTGTCCGGTTAATTGGGGCCTATCTGGAAACAAGCCGCCCGGTTCCGGACACCCGGGATCAGAACCCAGGGCATCTGGAGCAAAAACCCGGCAGCCGCCGCAGAAATTTTTCGCTGGACAGGATCCGCAGGTACCCGCTATGAAATCCGGCCCGGAGCGAAAGGTCCGGTAGCGTCGCAGCACCGGATGATTCCAAATAACGGAAAACTCATCCTGTGACAGGTTGCCGGCCATCAGTCCGGTGCCGACCAGCTGCGAGCAGGGATACACGGATCCGTCGGGTGCCAGCGCCATGATCCGGTCGGCTGCCGTACAGCCTTTGATGCCCTGCGCAAAGGCGCTTTGTTCAGGCCACCGGCGGAGCAGGAAAGACAAGGCGCAGTCTATCCGGATTTGCAGGTCCGGGGCACAATCGGTTAAATCGTGCAATTTTAGCTCGAGCGCCTCAAAGTCAGCAACACCGGGTTTTTCTGCTATCCAGCGTTCGATCCGGGCCGGCGGCTTATAGCGCAGGAGGGTCTGGTTCAAAAAGCCGATCGATGCCAAGGTGTGAACTGATCGCTCCAGATTCCTGATGCCCGACCGGTTCATCACCAAATTGGCGCCGTATCTGACCCCCCCCTGGTCAAGTTGGGCGGCAAGGCGCTTCAGCCGGTCAGCATACGCGGCGTTTGCCAGCATATCATCTGCCTGGACGCCAATCTGCATGACCTTGATGTGCGATGCCAGTCGCTTCAGCAAAGCCGGCGCCATGTCGTGACACCCTGTCGTGACATGAACGGCCAAGCCGCATGAGGCAGCGTGTGAGACCAAAAGCGGCAGATCGGCGCGCGATAAAGGTTCTCCGCCGCCGATTGCCAGCTGAAACACACCGGTTGCCGTAATCTTGTCAATGACAGCCACGGCTTGCCGTGTATTCAGCTCATATGTGAACAAGTGTTTATGCCGCTGCATGTAGCAATCATGGCAATCAGCAGTGCACCGGTAAGTTAGCGCCCAGTGAACCGTTTCCGGTGCACTGATCTGATCTTTTTCCGGCCATTCCATTTGCTGCCGGCATAACGTTTGAAACATCAGGTCTGTTTCAGCCTTTAGAATCCCATCAGGCAGGACTTCCAGCATGCCGGAGCGAATCAGCCTGCCGAGGAGCACCTCAATGCTTTGCCGGTTCATTTTCCGGCCCTGGCAGAACAGGTCCCGTCTGAACAGCGCGTCCGTTGCGACCACCTCGGCTGCCTTGATGTTTGCGACCATCCAGCTGGCCTCCCGGTCAAGTTCGATCAGATCACCCGTAGCGCGGTTGAACAAGAGGGCACCGTTGTGTTCCAGCCTTAGAACAGCCTGGTCTTTCAGCCTGATTGCGATATGCCGGTCAAATAAGCCTCCCATGCCGCCGACCAAACTATGTATCCTTTTCGTCCCCGTCCTGATTGGCAAAAAACAAGAAGACGTTGCGTTCCCAGTCGTCATCGCTTCTGATCAGTCCGGCGACTTCCCTGATGCGCCGCTTGATCCGGTAGCTATACGGAACCTCGGCGAGCAGCTTTTCGAGCGGCGCGCAGATTTCGGCTTCTGGATAACGCTCCAGCTTACTGAGAATCTCCGTGTACAGGCGCCGGGTTGTGTTGTTGGACGGCGTGCGGGCCAGCTCTCGCACATAAGCCGCCACGATGTGTTCATCGCGCGGCAGCCAGGACAGCATCGTGACAATCTCAATCCGAAAAGCCACATCCTCAAGCGAAACGGCAGGCCCCAATCCGTTGTAATAGCCGAAGAAGCGATCACTGGCCTCCTGGTTCCCTTCCCTGATTTGCATGTAGATGGTATGCAGCACATCCCTGCGTTCGCCTGGCCGGGTTTCCAAAAGCTCCAGAAGCTGGCCGATATCAAGGCTCTGCCGCATCTCAAAACGCAGCAAGGTGTCTATGTTGATGTCGTCAGGCAGTTCTTCTATTTCAACTTGCTCATAATGGTCGCACGCGTCCCGCTGGCTGTCGAAGCGCCTTTTCTGGTAAAGCTCGCGGCAAACCGAAAAATCCAAGTTCTCCGACACGCCTTTGTCATCCCAGTAGGGATCGAAGGCCTTGTCAAGGGAACAGATCCCCATGTCGTCCTCGTCCTTGTCATCCTGGAAAAAGTAGGCGCAGTTCTGGCAGATGCGATCCAGAACGATGCTTTCTCCATCTTCGCTGTCGAAACCCTCATATTCGTTTTCATCCATCTTGAGTCCCTCCCGTTATAATGTTGCCATTTTGTCTGTGGTCTTTGCGGATAAAGGGTGCCTGAACCTGGCCAGACACGAGCGGATGGTACAGATTCGGGCGGCGGTAGGCGTTGCCGTGGACTTCCCGCTCCCGATAGCGGCGCAGCTCGCCGAGCGGGAAAGCCGCCAGGACAATGCCTTCCGCTTCGCCTGCCTCGACAATCAGGGTGTCACGCGAGCCCGGTTCGCCTTCGCGGTAGGCGATCCCGTCAAAGGCGGAGGAGTGCCCGTTGCAGTCCGGCTGGCCCCGAGCATAATTGGCGGTGGCGATGCCCAGCATGTTCTCGAAAGCCCTCGCGCGCAGCTGGGCCAGGCGGTTGATCTCCATCGGGCAGGCATTGGGCGCCAGGATAATCTCCGCGCCCTGCAGCATCAGGATGCGCGCGCTTTCCGGAAACTCGCGGTCGAAACAGATCATGGCCCCGATCCGGACCGTGCCGGAACCAAGGTCGAGATCTGCGACCTCAAAAGCGTCGCCGGGCGTCATATGGCGTTCGGCATCAAAATCGCAGGTGTGGACCTTGGCGTAGGTCAGGACGCGGCGGCCCAGACGGTCGAAAAGCACCAGCGTGTTGCGCGGAGCGGGCTCGTACCGCTCGCGGAACGTGATCCCGATCGCCATATCCAGCTCACGGGCCAGATCGCGAAAGGCCAGGATGAACGGATCGTCAGACGCGATCGCATCACGCCGCAACATGTCAGGGTCGGCAGCAACCCGGTAGCCGTTGTGCCACATTTCCGGAAACAAGGCGATCGCCGCACCCATGGCCTTGGCCTGCCGGCAGGCGTCGCGCCCTTTGGACAGGTTGCCGGCCAGATCCCCGGCGGGGATCAGCTGGAGCAGCGCCACATGAACCGTTTCCATACGCTATGCCTCTGCTTCCCCGAGTCGTTCCGGGGCAAAGTGCCGGATGGCGCCCAGTGCCCGCAACGTGATGAAGCGGCTGGGTGACCCGACCGTTTCCATCTCGAAATGAACCGCGCCCTTGTGTTGGTTTTCAAGCCGCCACAGCCCGTCCGCATGCCGTTTGGCCAGGAGCCAGCCAACAGCCGCCTCCAGGCAGCTGTCCCGGGGAACCTCTGCTTTTGCCAGACAGGCAAGCGCCCGCAGCAGGTCGTAACGGTAGCGGAACGGATAGGACAGCTTGCAAAAGCGGACGTCATCATGATCCATGAAGAGCCGGTTGGCACGCAGAAAGGCGACCGCCCGCGCCTGGGCGGCCCGGATTCGTGCGGCGAGATCGCGTTCGCAGCAGACGCGGTATTGCAGCAGGCCTTCCAGGACGCAGATTGTCGTATGCGGATCGCCGGTATGGGCGTTCAGGTCCCAGGTGAATCCGCCGTCAGGCTTTTGTTCGCCAAGCAGGTGTTCGGTCAGCTTCGCCAGACGTGGATCGTCCGGGCAAAAATAAGCGGCGTAGTCCAGCACCATGCCGTCGACACATGTGTCGCCGGGATGCGGGTAGCGGGACAAATTCAAGCCGCCGTTTGCCAGCTGGCAGTCGGCAAGCAGACGCAAGACCATCGTCTGGCAAGGCTGGAGCGTGGCCGGAACCCCGAGGTTCTTCATGTCCTGCAGCGTGTAATGCGTCGATGTCCACTTGGGCTGGTAATAATAACGTCCCCAGTGACCGTCCGGATTCTGGCAGGACAGGAAGCGGGCGCCGAATCCCTCGCAGGCGATCCTGTTCTGCAGGGATGCCAGCAGATGCTCGTCGGAACCCAGATAGTCCCGGCGGGTCAGGTACTGCAGCGATACATCGCCGGACAGGAGCCATGTGACGGGGTTTGTCATCGGTATCTTATCCTTTGCCTTGTGCGGCGGTTATCCTTTCGCCTCCAGATAGCGCGCCAGCTCGTCAAAATCCGCGAACGTCCGGATCGGCACCTCGTGATCCGCCAGCAGGGCCTCGAAGGCAGCCTGGTGCCGTTCGGCGACCGTCAGGAAGGCTTCGGCATCGTTCGGATCGAAGGCACCGACCAGGTCAGGCAAGGTGTGGGCCGATACGCCGGTGCCACGGAGCACGTCTTCAATCTCGCGCGTGATCTCGTGGGCGGCATACAGGGCGGTCACCAGGTCGCCGCTCTCGCAGCCGTGGCGGATCTTGTTGTAGAAATTGATCAGTTCCTCGTAAAAGCCCGTAAGCTGTTCGCGAAAGCTGCGCGGCGCGACGCAGGCCTTTTCCTGTGCGTCCAGCAGCGCCTCCGTGTTGCAGACGAGCCTGTGCGCGGCGTCCTTGATCGCCTCGCTGTCGCAGCTGGACACCAGGACATCGTAAAGGGAGGCGAAGTCGTCGGGCAGCAGCGCCATGGCCAGCAGTTCACCCTTGAGCTTGCCCCGGCCGCGCTTGACCGTGTCCCGGTTAAGCAGGGCCAGCGCATGCGTCAGGGCAAACAGCAGGTCCATCCCGTACGCCCGGACCCGGGTCAGGTCCTGAGCCTGGTTTTGCCAGAACTGCAGCCGGTAGACCCGGTCGAAGACAGCGCGCGCCTTCCTGACAAAAGCCGGTCTGTCGCTGACATCGAGCGCGTGCGCCTTGAGGTCTTCGAAGCGCTGGCGGTCCTGGTCGCTGCCGGAATAGATCACCTTGCCCTCGGTGAGAATCGAGGTGATGCGTTCCTCGTGGTTGGCGATTCGTGTCAGACGCTCCCAGGAAATCGCCCAGTAGTCGTATCCGATGCCGTCGATGATGAACGTCATCGCCAGGTCGCAGCCCCGCGGCGTGTTGACCACGAAATACAAGTCCAGGTCCGACCTGCTGTGGGTGTCGCAGTAGATGGTCGAGCCCATGATGACCACGACGGCGACATCGTCCCGGTAATCGCGCCGAATCGTTTCAATCAGGAGATCTGCAGCTCTAAGCTTTTCCATCGGTCCCCTCTCGCCGCTCAGCGGCGCTGCCTGTACTTAAAGCGGTACTGCTGCTTCAGCCTCTCCAGGATTTCATAGACCACCGGGCAGACGCCGGAGGATTCGACGATGCCCAACAGGCTGAGCAATCGTTCCGGCTTGTCGGTGAAGGGATAGTCGCGGCAACTGGCCGGCTGGCAATCACCGAGCCGGCAAGAACCGTCCGGCTCGAGAAAGGTGCAAGGTCGGCCTTTTAGCAGCAGCTCGCCCATGACTTCTTCGATGTATGCCTGCCGGAAAGCCGTCTCCGTCAGGCCCAGGCAGGCTGCGGCCGGCCCGATTTCCGCATCCTCGAAAGTCGCCTCGTATTCCTTGCAGCAGTTGCGGCAGGCGTTGCAATTGTAACCGGCAAACAGCTCCTGGTGCAGGGCCAGGAACTGCTTGTCCAGTTCCTCCTCGTCGGCATGGTTTTTCAGGTAAGCCCGGAAGGCATAATTCTCATCTTCAACGCGGGCAAACGCCTTTTTCACTTCAGAAGGTTTCAGCAAAGCATATTCAACTCCGTTCCCAACATGTCACATAAATGAGGTCATGGTTTTGACCATCTGGTCATATTGCTTCATCTGCTTGAGCACGCGAAGCTTCATGCCGGTTTTCTGACAAAAATCCGCCAGGATGGCCGGCATCCGCTCGCCCCGCACATGAATTTCCGCAGGTCTGCCGTGCGCCAGAATAAAATCAACCAGCTTGTCGAAAACGACATCGGCGTCGCGCTCGAGGTCCTGATACATTTCGAACCCGATTGGCATGTCGCTTTTCTTATCGACGATCAGCATCAGTCGCGGAAAATAGGGTCGATCGTCTTTATTGTTCTGCACCGGTTCAGGCAGATACTGGACATCAATAAGCAGGATCGTTTGGCGGGCAGGCGTGTTATTGATTCTGCCGAGCAGCGTCTCATCGCTGATCTGGACCGGATGCAAGGTCCGGGTCGGGCGGATGTGCTCGATCGCATGGGTTTCCCACACCAGCTCACCGTCCTGCTGCCGGGCCTGGCGCAGGATCATTTTTTTCATAGCCGAATCCAGGCGCAGTTGACCCTTGCTCAGATCCGATACGACAATCGGAATCTGCCTCAAAGCATGGGTCAGAAACACACATTCATCCGCGTTGACCGGCCAGGGATAGAAGCCGGGCTCATAGCGGCGAAACAAAGGCCAGGCGTTGCGCCCTCGAAATTTCAATCCCAGCGCTTTGATCTGGTCATAATCCGTCTTGTCCAGCTGTTCCCGGTCTTCAAAAGAGCACATGATGTTATCCTGGTATTCCAGAAACGTCAGACCGGGCATATCATCGGCATGGACAAGGATTTGGTTGAATCCGTAAAGGCCCTTCGTTCCGAGGTAGACCCCAAGTCCATAGTGCATGCCGCCATGCCCCATGATCGAGCAGTAGCCTCGTTCGCCGCTTTCCGGGTTGTCAACGGCGATGAGGTCGATGTCACAAAGGACATTCCAGGGCTGGGCCTGCTTGAAGGCCACCGCGGCCGCGTACAGCTCGCTCAGCTGGTTCATATCGGGTTTCGTCGTACTGCGCATCGCTTTAGTCCTTTCTAAATATCATTTTCACCTAGCTTATATGATACACAATTCAAGCTGCTAATCAAAGGATCTGCCTGCTCATATCAGCGAGAAAAACGTGTTGACTGACTGACGTGCGTCTGTTATTCTAAAACTAACAAACGTTAGTAAGGAGATTGGGTATAGACCTGTTATCCACACATCCGGCCGCAATCCTTTCAACCTTCCTGGTACGCGGCCTTCCAGGCCTGATCGCCTGAACAGCAAAACGATCTGACACCGCCAACCGTCCTGTCTCCTGGCACTTTTTGCAAAAGACTGCGTTCGCCTGGAGCCGCCTTTTACCGGCTGCCATCAAGGTCATGAGAGCAGCATCACCGAAATCTCACGCAACTTGATTTATGAAAGGGAAAGACGATGGAAATCACAATTATTCACGGCCAACAGCATCGCGGCAGCACCTACCATATGACCGAGATCTTGAAAAATCAGCTTGCCGACGCAGACACCGTCGTGAACGAGTATTTCTTGCCCAAAGACGGTCCGGATTTCTGTGTCGGCTGCTTTGGCTGCATCACGAAAGGCGAGACGCATTGCCCGCATGCGAATAAGGTTCAACCGGTTGTGGCGGCGCTCTGCCGCGCCCAGATCCTGATCTTCGACTCGCCGACGTATTGCTTTGAGATGACCGGCCAGCTCAAGACCCTTTTCGACCATTTGGGATACCTTTGGCTGTCCCATCGTCCCCGCGCCGAAATGTTCACCAAAATCGGTATCGTGGTGTCGACTGCGGCCGGCGCGGGAACCGGCGTTGTCGCCAAATCAATGGCCCGGCAGCTGTCTTGGTGGGGCGTAACCAAGGTCTATCGGCTGCGACACCATGTCAGTGCCATGTCCTGGCAAGATGTCGCAGCCGGGCTCAAGCAAAAAATCGACCGCCAGACGTCTGCCGTCGCCCGACAGGTTCGCGCGCGCGTCGGCCGTGTCCGGCCGGGACTCAAAACCAGGTTGCTGTTTGCGGTCATGCGCAAAATGCACACCAACAACACCTGGAACCGGATAGATAAAGAATACTGGCATGAGAAAAACTGGGTAGCCAAGGCTCGCCCCTGGAGGACATGAGATGGAAAACACCCGAGCCGCAATCATCGAGCAATCGCTGACTTTGTTTTCCGAACGTGGCTACGAGGGCGTGTCGATGCGCGACATCGCCCGGGCCGTCGGTATCAAGGCCGCCTCCCTATACAACCACTTCGTGAGCAAAGAAGCCATCTTTAACAGCATCATCGACGAAATGGCTCTGCGTTACCAGGAACGCGCCGAAAAGGCCCTTGTACCGCAAGGCGAGATGACCCTCGTGGTCCGGGACTTCATGCGCGTTGACGATGCCATGCTGACGGATATGGCCCGCGAGCTGTTCCTCTATTTTCTCCGCGACGATTTCGCTGCCAGGTTCCGCCGCCTGCTGACCATGGAGCAGTACCGCAGTGCGCGTGCCGGAGACGCCTATCGGCGGTTCTTTATTGACAGCGCCCTGGATTTTCAAAAATCCCTGTTCGAGAACATGATGGCCCTTGGCGCATTCATTCCGTGCGATCCCGCCGTTATGGCGATGCATTTCTACGCGCCGGTCTTTCTGCTGCTCAACCAGTATGATCACAAGATGGGTCATGAAGATGAGGCGCTTGACATGCTGGCAAAGCTGGTCCGCCAGTTTGCCTTGGTCTACAGCCGAAAAGATGGTAAAAAGCCGGTATAGCGATCTTGTTTCCGCTTTTTCTCGTTAGGCTCTTGGCTGCGCCGCCCGCTGCGCCATAAGCTTGTCGATGGCAACGAACAAATAGCCCAGCAAAATAAAAAACACGTGCATGACCGCCACGTTGAGCCACACGCGGCCCCAACCGAGGGCGTCGGCATTGAGGAACGGATACGGGTAGCGGTTGCCGCCATAGCCAAGACTCGCGCCGAGCGCGACGCGCACGACGCTGGTGACGAAATAGGCGTCGGGCAAGATGACCCAGGCAAAGGGATATTTCCACGTTGTGCGCCCTTTTTGTTCGAAAATCAGCCAATCCAGCACCGTCAGGAGCGGTACGACCGTATGCAGCAGCGCGTCGGACACCGCCATTGTCCCCTGCATTGTGAAGCTTCCCGAAAGCATGACGTGATACACCAGCCCTGTCACAGTCATGCCCATGACCAGGGCGCCCTTGAGTACGGGTTGCCAGGACGCCCTCCCGCGGGTCGCGCAGCTCGCGGCAATCCCGTAGTACACCACGCACAGGACGTTGCTGACCAGCGTGAAATAGTTGAAGACCGACCAGCGCCACCGACCGCTGAACGCGCCGGCTTGAATCAGGATGCCGGCAAGGGCAGCCAAGGCAAT
>JAAZFW010000053.1 GCA_012511525.1 Clostridiaceae bacterium | reverse complement strand
TTTTCCCGAAGCAGCTCTTCCATGCTGTCGCCGCGTTCCCGGCTGAGGATGATGGCGTCCTGCTCGTAGCTGTTCTGGATGATGTCCATCACGAGGGTGTTGATGATCTCCCCGTTCGTGCGTCCCAGTGAGGACTGGATCGCCTGGGGCAGGTCGTCGAATTCCATCAGGCCGGCGCGGGCGGCGTCTTCGATGTCGCGGCCGACATAGGCGATCTTATCGGCCAGACGGACCACGCAGCCTTCCAACGTCGCGGGCGTGCCGTGCAGGCGGGCCAGCTGCTCCAGGTCAGACGGCGTTTTGGCGCGGTCCGGCACCAGCACATATACGTCGTATGTCTCGCCGCAATGGCTAGCAATGCCGTCGCGAACTTCGAATGTCAGGTTCAGGCCAGGCCGGCCGTGGTGCAGCGCGAGGTGGTCCACCACCCGCAAACCGTGCATCTCATGCTGGAAAAACAGCGCCGGATCACGGTTTTTCAGGCAGCTGTCCAGCTTTTTCTCGCCGCTGTGGCCGAACGGGGCATGGCCCAGGTCATGGCCGAGCGCGATCGCCTCGATCAGGTCCAGGTTCAGGCCAAGCACCCGCCCGATGGTGCCGGCGATGTAGTTGACGCTGATCACATGCTCCATGCGCGTACAGATGTGGTCGCTTTGCGGGTTGAAGAAAACCTGGGTCTTGTGGCGCATACGGCGAAAGTCCATTGAGAAGATGATCCGGCCGACATCGCGCTCAAAGCAGGTCCGGACCGAGCATTCAGGCTCGTCGCGCAGCCGACCCCAGCTGTCGGCGCTGCGGGCCGCATAGCCGCTAAGGCCCGTTTCCTGCTCCTCGCGCAGCTTACGGGGTTCCTGGCGCATGTCCATCTGCCGTCACCTCGCTTTCCGGATCTTGTCAATCCTGTTTGTCCATTATACCATGCGCGCCGGACTTCGTTCGTCTTGAACGCGCCAGCACTTTTCGCCGAAGTGGATGTTTCCGCCGCGGGCAAAACTGGAAAAGCGCGCTGTAAGGGTTGTGTTGCCCGTCAACTTTTTGTAAAATGACTCTGTATGGCAAAAAGAGAAAGATACGGCAAGGAGCCGTCCGGGCCTGGCAGGCCCAAAGGAGATTGAATGGATATAAAAAGCATATTCGCTTTGTTCGGCGGCTTGGCCCTTTTCATCTACGGCATGCAGCAGATGGGTGAAGGCCTCCAGAAAACCGCCGGCGACAAGATGCGCAGCGTCCTGGCGATGCTGACCGGAACGCCGCTGCGCGGTGTGATCGTCGGTGCGCTCGTCACCATGATCATGCAGAGCTCGTCCGCAACCACCGTCATGGTGATCGGTTTCACGGGCGCGGGCCTGATGTCCCTGACCCAGGCGATCGGGGTCATCATGGGCGCCAACATCGGCACAACCATGACCGCCTGGATCGTCGCGGCAAAAATCGACGAATACGCCTGGCTGTTCGTTGCCGTCGGTTTTGTCATGATGTTTTCGTTCAAAAAACCCAAGATCCGCTACATTGGCCAGATCATCTTCGCCTTCGGCGCCCTGTTCGTCGGCCTGAACAGCATGGGCGCGGCAATGAAGCCGCTGGCCAAGAGCCAGGCCTTTGCCGACCTGCTCGTACGCATCAAGGACACGCCGGTGCTCGGGCTCCTGGTCGGTTCCGGCGTCACCATGGTCGTTCAGAGCTCGTCTGCCTCGATCGGCGTCCTGCAGACCCTGGCCGGAACAGCCGTCGACGAGGCCGGCACACCGCTTGTCTCCCTCTACCAGGCGATCCCGATCCTCTTTGGCAGCAACATCGGCACGACGGTCACGGCCGCGCTGGCCGCCATCGGCTCTTCGCGCATCGCCAAGCGGGCGGCCGCGGCCCACACCATCTTCAATGTCTTCGGCTCGGTTGTCTTCATGCTGCTGCTTCGGCCTTACACCTCCCTGGTCAACAGCCTGCTCGGCCTGATCGGGCACGCCCTGATCGCGGACAGCAACACGGGGCTGTCCAACATGATGACCCCGATCGCCCAGTACATGCGCGAGAGCATCGCCATCTCCCATACCGTCTTCAACGTCATCAACACGGCCCTCTGGCTGCCCTTCGTCTGGCTGATGGCCAAGATCGTGCGCCTGGTCGTGCCGGGCGAAGATCCTGTGATCGAGAAAAAGCTGGCCTACATCGATTACAAGGTGATCAACAACCCGGCGATTGCCATCGACCTGGCAACCAAAGAGCTGGCGCGCATGACCGAGATCGCCATGCAGATGACCCAGGACAGCCACCAGGTGATCAAATCGCACAGCGACGAACTGGAAACACGCATCTTCTCCAATGAAGATACGATGGACTACCTGGAGAACGAAATCGTCCGCTATTTGTCCAACATCATCATGTCGTCCAGCATGACGCCGGAAAGCTCGTCCCGCATCGCGGCCCTGATGCATGCCGCCAACGACATCGAGCGCATCGGCGATTATTGCAGCAACATCTGCGACAACTCGCTGCAGATGAAAAACGCCGGCATCGTCTTTTCGCCGCTGGCCCTGAACGACCTGGACCAGGCCTACGGGGTGGTCGAGGACATGGTCCGTGACTCGATCACGGCGCTGCGCAACTCAGACATCGCCATCGCCCGCCGCATCATCGCCAACGAGAACCAGGTCGACGAAATCGAGGACAAGCTGCGCGCCAGCCACATGGAACGGTTGGACAACGGTACCTGCAACCCGCAGTCGACCGTCATCTTCCTGGAGCTGATCCATACCGTCGAGCGCATCTCCGACCATTGCCGCAACATCGCGGAAGTCGTCGACCGCGGCGCCAATTACCTGGTCCATTCCGGCGTCAAGGACTAAGGGACTGTTAAGAAATTAGCAGCTCTTTTCTCCGAGAGATTGACAAGTCTGGTCAATCTTTCGGAGAACCTATAGAGCATCTTCTTGATGAACAGTCCCCAAAGTCAGCCCCAACTGTAAAAGATGGGAATCTAAGTTTTGTCATTGACGGGGGGTAACCTTAGCGGGTTAACCCCCCGGTTTTTTTTGCAGCTGCTTGGGGTCATCCCCCAAGCCTGGTTAAGCCTGCCATCTTGGCCAGCATGCGCTTGGTACCCACACCCTTGAATTCAACCTGTAAAATCGCATCACCGGCGACCGGTTCGGCCATCAGGATGCGGCCGATGCCAAATTTCGGGTGTTCGACTTTATCGCCGACCGAAAAATGGACCGAAGCTGCCTTTTGAGCCGGTTTCGGCGCCATGTAGGCGGCCGCGTCAGCCAGCGGGCTGCGCGCCGCCGGGATTGGCGGCCGACCTGGAAGACTCTGGCTCGTTTCAGACCAGGGCATGCTGCGTTCGCCCTCGCGCGATCCGCCGATTTCATCGACATGCTCGTCCGGGATTTCCCGGACAAACGGCGACACGACATAGCGTTGGGTCTGGCCGAACAGCAGGCGGCTGCGCGTGGCCGTGATATGCAGTTTCCGGCGGGCGCGGGTCATGGCGACATAAGCCAGACGGCGCTCTTCCTCGAATTCAATCTGGCTGCCCATCGAGCGGTAGCCCGGGAACAGCCCCTCCTCGGCGCCGACGATAAACACGGTGTCAAACTCCAGGCCCTTGGCGCTGTGAATCGTCAGCAGCCGGACCACGTCGTCCTGGTCCTTGTCCTGGTCCATTTCCGTGTATAAGGCGGCCCGCTCCAGGAAAGCGCGCACGGTCTCGCGCAGATTCGCCGGTACGAGCGCGCGTTCCTCCGGCGGCAGCGTTTCATCCGGGGCGGCCAGGCGCTGGACTTGATTTTCGAACTCGACGGCGTCGGACAGCAGTTCCTTGAGGTTTTCAATCCGGTCAAGCGCGTCGCCGCTGACGATGCGCTGCTGCTGGTCGAGCAATTCCTGGATCAGGCCCGTTTCGTTTTCCATCCAGTCCAGGTACTGGTCCAGGGTCTTGCCCCCGCTGTCCAGCCCAGCGCCCAGTTGGCTGATCAGGCTGGCAAAAGCGGTCAGGCGAGATGCTGCGCGCTGCAGCTCCGGGTACCGGGCGGCGTTTTGGCAGACAGCCATCTGCGAGACGCCGTCCCGTTCCGCCAGGGCTGCCAGCATGTCGGTTGTGGCGCTGCCGATCCCGCGCCGCGGCACGTTGATCACCCGTTCCAGCGACAGGTTGTCGTCCGGCATCACGACCAGGCGCAGATACGCGAGGATGTCCTTGATCTCCTTGCGGTCGTAAAAGCGCGTCCCGCCGTAGATGCGGTACGGGATGCCCTGTTCGCGCAGCGCTTGCTCGACCGAGCGCGAAAGGGCATTGAGGCGGTACAGGACGGCGAAATCGCGGTAGGTTTTCCGGCTCAGGCGGCTCACCTGGCGCTCAATCTCGCGGGCGATGTAGCGCCCCTCCTCGTTCTGGTCCTCGGCCCTGAGAAACGTGATCTTCTCCCCGTCGTCGCTCTGGGTCCAGAGCGATTTCTTCTTGCGGCCCTGGTTATGCCGGATAACGGCGTTGGCCGCCTTGAGGACATTGCCGGTCGAACGGTAGTTCTGCTCCAGCTTGATGACCTTGCAGCGTTTGAAGTCCTTTTCGAAATCGAGAATGTTCTGGATGTTGGCGCCGCGGAAGCTGTAGATCGACTGGTCGTCGTCACCGACCACGCACAGGTTGCCGTGGCGCTCGGACAGCAGGCGGACCAGGCGGTACTGGGCATGGTTGGTATCCTGGTATTCGTCGACCAGCACGTATTGAAAGCGCTCCTGGTACTCGGCCAGCACGTCTGGCTGCGACTCGAGCAGGCGCACGGCTTCGACCAGGATGTCGTCGAAATCCATGCTGTTGTTCTTTTTCAGTTTCGCCTGGTAGCAGCGGTAGACCTGGGCGACGCGGCTGCGAAAAAAGTCGCTGCCGGCCTGGCGCTCGTACGCGCCGACATCGATGAGGGCGTTCTTGGCCGCGGATATCTGCCCGTGCACCGCCTTGACCGCGAAGGTTTTCTCATCCAGGTTCAAATCGGCCAGGCAGCTTTTGACCACTTTTTGCTGATCGTCGCTGTCGATGATCGCGAAGCTGCGGTCATAGCCGATCCGGTCGGCATAGCGGCGCAGGATGCGCATCATCATGGCATGGAAAGTCCCGATCCACATATATTGGCTGACCGACCCGATCAGGTCCTCGATGCGGCTCTTCATCTCGGATGCCGCCTTATTGGTAAACGTGATCGCCAGGATCGCCGAGGGACGCACGTCGAGCACACGAACCAGCCAGGCGACGCGGTGGGTGATGACGCGGGTTTTCCCGGAACCGGCGCCGGCCAGGATCAGCAACGGGCCCTGGTCGTGCCGGACAGCTTCGGCCTGCTGCGGGTTCAGCCCGTGAAGGAGCCGATCAGTCACCTTTTTGTCGTTGTTGCCTTCTGTCATGAAGCAGTCCTCCCCTTGTCGTGTTGCATGTCCGGGACCAGTATACCAAAAAATCCCCGGTTCGTTTGAACCGGGGACCTGCGGTCAGGAATATCGGGACGATGGGCTGCCAATCAGTAATTGGGCTCGATCACGCCATAGTTGCCGTCCTTGCGTTTGTAGACGGCGCAGACCTTGTCTGTTTCCATGTCGAGATACAAGAGGAAGCTGTGCCCTAGCATTTCCATCTGCAGGACCGCTTCATCGGCATCCATCGGTTCGAGGTCAAATGATTTGCGCTTGATGATCCGGTGATCATCCTCTTCAACTGCCGGAAGGCTGACTTGCGACTTCAAGTACTCCTTCATGTAGGCATAATCGTGGATTTTTTTCTCGATCTTGGTCTTGTGCTTGCGGATCTGGCCTTCCAGCACTTCGACAGTTTCGTCGAGGGCCGTGAAAACGTCATCTGCAATACATTCGGCGCGGTAGTAATGCTTGTGGATCTTGAGGGTCACTTCAATGCATTTCTGATCCTTTTCCGGCCTGACCTTGACCGTCGCCTGCGCCTCATCACCGAAAAACCGGTTGAATTTGCCCAGTTTCTCCTCAATGCGCTGCTGCAGCTGGTCGCCTACCTTCATACCTTTGCCGTTGATACTGATCTTCATGATGACCGCTCCCTTCTGAATCGTTCACGTTTCCAGTTTTTCAAGGTTCAGGATCGAAATCCCTGTCTTTATTATACCCTATTCGCTCCGTTTACGGGTATCCCTTTTTACTGCGCCTGGCTGGCAGATCTGCTATAATGGTCACAAGTGTGCTTGGGAGGACGTATGGACGGCATCCGCTATTCGCTGGTTGTACCCCTTTACAACGAAGAAGCCGTCATCGAGGCCTGTCACCAGCGGCTGACGGCCGTTCTGGACGGTCTCGACGGCAGCTGGGAGATCATCTACGTCAACGACGGCAGCCGCGACCGGACCGGCAAGCTGGCCCGCCAGTTCTGCCA
>JAAZFW010000428.1 GCA_012511525.1 Clostridiaceae bacterium | reverse complement strand
TTAAGCGTGATCGTAGAGGTCTTGGATTTTCCCCTTGCCATACAAGTAGGCTTTGAGCTTGTCCGGGTCGGTGTTCATGATCTGTTCGGCAGGTACGCCGGCCGCGTCGACCAGCGCCTGGGCCTGGTCCAGCTCGCCGATGTCCGTGCAGATGTGGGCGTCGCTGTTCAGGATCAGCTTCGCGCCCAGCCGGCGGGCTTCCCGGGCGATTGCCAGGCAGTTGCCCTCGCTGCCTTTTCGCGAACGGCCCAGCGAACTGTTGTTGATCTCGATCAGGGTATCGGTTTCGCGGGCTTTTTTGACAAACGCGGGGATGTCGATCGGAAACATCGGGTTGCCGGGATGGCCGATGATGTCGACAAAGCCAAGCTCCATCACGGCTGCCAGGCCGCGGGTGTTCTGCGCGATATCACCGGGCGCAACGCAGACATCGTGATAGCTGGCGATCACCAGGTCGAGCCGGCGTGCGAAGCGCGTTTCTATGTCCAGCTGGCCCGCGAAATCCAGGATGTTGGCTTCGACGCCGCGCAAAACCTCGATGCCCTCGATCAGCCGCGGCACCATGCGCAGGGCCGAGAAATAGATCCAGCCGGGCCCGCCGGGCATGGCCATGGCGTGATCGGTGCAGGCGATCAGCTTCAGGCCGATTGAGGCCGCGTGGCGGGCGTTCTCCTGCAGCGTGCTGAAGGCGTGGCCGCTGGCTATGGTATGGATGTGGACATCAACGGGGTAGCGCATAGGGGATCCCTTTCTTTGGCGCCGGTCAAGAGACTACGGCAAGCCAGTTTTGCATTATAGCAAAGACCGGACCGGCTGTCACTGGCTGTGACCGCCGATCCGGCCTGCAAACCGGTCAGATACGCGCCGGTCAAACGCCGGGATCCGGCTCTTTTTTGTATTTGAACAGGAAGCAGTTGCCCGACATGTCCCGATCCAGCTCGAGCCGCGCGCCGGGCAGGCGATTAACGGTGTAGGCGGGCTCCACCAGGGACAAGAACGGCTCGACCATGGCGATCGGCAGCCTGCCGTACCCGATCTGGTAGTGCATCGGGGCGACATTACGCGGTTTGAGCTGCTCGATCGTCTGCATCGCCTGCCGGGCGTCGATGGTGTAATATCCGCCGACAGGGATCAGGAGCAGATCGACCGGACCGATTTCGGCGGCTTGCTGGTCGCTTAGGAGATGGCCCAGGTCGCCCAGGTGGGCGATGGTCAGATCGCAGGTCCGGATCACGTGGATCTGGTTCTGTCCCCTGCGGGCCCCGCCCTGGGCATCGTGGCAGCTGGCGACGGTTTTAAGCAGGAAATGATCGTCCGCAGCCGTTTCCGGGCTGTCCCCGACCGGCAGGACGATGTTGCGCGGCGCGCGCAAAAACGTGACGGCCGCCTGGTAATTATGGTCTTCGTGCTGGTGGGAGGCCAGCATGGCATGGGCTTTGATCTTGAGGGGCGGGTAGCCGATCATGTCAGGCTTGTAGGGATCCAGGACCAAGGTCCAGGTGCCGTTGCTGATGCTAAAGCAGGAATGACCGTACCAGGTCAGGGTTACTGTGCTGTGTGACATGAGCATCACTCCTCTCGCTTTGACGAGCTGGCTTTCCATTCGCTGGCCAGCAGGGCATAGATCAACTCATCGGACCAGGTGCCGCGATGCAGGCGCTTCTGGATAAAATGGGCTTCGCGGCGCATGCCGTTTCGTTCCATAACCCGGTAGGAGGCAACGTTGTCGCCGTGGCAGGACGCCCAGATCCGGTGCAGACGAAGATCCTCGAAACCATGTCG
>JAAZFW010000052.1 GCA_012511525.1 Clostridiaceae bacterium | reverse complement strand
TCGTCGATCCAGGCGCCGGACAACTGGTTTTTCATCACCGACTACAAGGGCGAACGCTGTCTGGTCGTTTTCGCTCCGGACGAGCGCATGCTAAAAAGCATGAAGCGTTTCAACCCCAACAAGATCAAGTACGTTCAGTACGGCGCCTGACCGTGAGAGAGGCAGAACAGGATAACGCTTGTGTGGACTAAAGCCGCCCGGCCCGCCTTCAGCAAGGTGGAGAAGAGCTGGATTACCTATGACTGGGCCAATTCCGCGTATGCAACGATCATCATGGCGGCGGTGTTTCCGATTTACTTCGCGACCGTCGCCGGGGAGGCCGGCGTCGCCGGCGACATCAAGTGGGGCTTTGCCACATCCATCGCCACGCTGACCGTCGCGCTGCTGTCGCCGATCCTGGGTGCCATCGCCGATTTCCGCGGTATGAAAAAAAAGCTCTTTACGGCTTTTCTCGGCCTGGGACTGGTCTTCACGACCACGATGGCCCTGACCGACCTCTGGCAGCTGATGCTGGTCGGCTACGTATTCTCTTATATCGGCTTTTCCGGCTCGCTGCTCTTCTACGATTCCTTCATGACGGACATCACCACGCCGGACCGCATGGACAAGGTGTCGGCCTGGGGTTACGCGATGGGGTACATCGGCGGCAGCACGATCCCGTTCATCCTGTCGATCGCCCTGATCCTGTTCGGCGAGAAGATCGGCATCGATGGGGTCTGGGCCGTCAAGCTTTCCTGCCTGCTCTGCGTGACCTGGTGGGCTCTTTTCAGCATCCCGATGCTGCTGAACGTGCGCCAGGTCTATTCGGTTGACAAGCCGGCCCGCGACCTGATCCGCCGCTCGCTGGTCAACATGGTGCGGACGGCCCGCGACATTTACGCTGACAAGGCGATCCTGGTTTTTGTCCTGGCCTACTTTTTCTACATTGACGGCGTCAATACCGTGATCCACATGGCTACGGTCTACGGCTCGACGCTGGGGCTGGGGACGACCGGGATGATCTTGGCATTATTGGTCACCCAGATCGTGGCGGTTCCGTTCTCGATCCTGTTCAGCAGCCTGGCCGGACGAGTCGGCTCGATCCGCATGATCCGCATCGCCATTGTCGTCTACCTGGTGATTTGCGCGACCGGCTTTTACATGGGCTATTCGCTGGAACGCGTCGCACCGGAATCGCCCTTGTACGCGGCCGCCCTGCAGCGCTCGACCTATCTTTTCTGGGCGATGGCGGCCCTGGTCGGCACCTGCCAGGGGGGGATCCAGGCCTTGTCCCGATCCTTTTTCGGCAAGCTGATCCCGCCCAAACGATCCAACGAGTTTTTCGGTTTTTTCGACATCTTCGGCAAGTTTGCCGCGGTTATGGGCCCGGCCATCTATGCCCTGATCGCCAAGTGGACGGGACGCTCCTCGTATGGCATTCTCGGACTGGTGATCCTGTTCGGCTGTGGCCTTTTGACCTTGTACCTGGGCCGGCGCCAACTGGCCCGGGCCGAAGCCAAGGGGGCCGAAGCCGCCCGGCAGGCCGGTGCCTGACAAAAATCAAACGACAGAAAGCGGGGATAGCATGTTAATCGGCCATCCGCCCGGCCGCTGGTCTTTCCCTGTGCGCAGCTCCGATACGGACGCCCACAGCCAGCTTCACCTTTCAGCGCTTTTCACCTGTATGCAGGAGGCCGCCTACCTGCATCTCGAGCAGCTTGACGATCTGTTCGGCGATTTTGACCAACTCGGATTGTGCTGGCTGCTCAGCCGCGTGTCGGTCCGCCTCGACGCGTTGCCGGTTTGGCCGGAAACGCTCGTGGTCGAGACGCGCCACCGCGGTCTGCGCCGGCTGACCTTTGTCCGCGATTTCACGTTCCGGTCTTCAGACGGCCGCCTGCTCGGACAGGCCGTCTCGGAATGGCTGGTCGCCGACCAGGCGGAACACCGGCCGCAGCGGCCTGATCCGGCCTGGCTGAAAACAGTACCGTCAGAAGCGGAAAACCTGCCGTCCTGCCCGCGCCTGCCATCGGCAGGCTGGACCTTTTCCGGGCCGGTGCTCGTCCGGCGGGCCTGTTTCAGCGATATCGATAAAAACCACCACGTCAACAACACCCGCTATGTCGCCTGGGCGACCGACGCGGTCCAGGCGGTGCGCCAGGCCGGCTCCGGCGTCCTGTTGCCCCTGACCGTCCGGGCTTTCGATATCCATTACCAACACGAAGTCCCGCTGGGCAGCGAACTGGCTTTCTTCGCGTCCCCAGAACCAGGCCAGCCCAGATACTGGCGGATCAAAGCCCGGCTGATGCCGGACGGACCGGTTGTTTTCCGCGCCGGACTGCTCCTGGCACCGCCCAATTCTGAACAATTGTGAAATCCAACCATCTGACAGCGGATTTTTTGCTATAATTTGGAACGGGAAATCTTGAACCTCCGCAGAAGGTTTGCGGAGGCAGGGAGGAAAAAGCATGATTGAAATACGCAACCTGGTGAAGTACTACGGTGATATCCTGGCGGTCAACGATATCACCTTTACGGTCAACAAGGGCGAAATCCTGGGCTTTTTGGGTCCGAACGGCGCCGGAAAGTCGACCACGATGAACATCCTGACCGGATTTTTGTCGGCGACATCCGGCACCGTGACCGTCAACGGCTACGACATCCTGGACAACCCGCAGAAGGCTAAGACGTGCATCGGCTACCTGCCGGAGAATCCGCCGCTCTACCTCGACATGACCGTGATCGAGTACCTGCGTTTTGTCTCCGAGCTCAAAGGCGTTCCGCCCGCGCAGCGCATCAAGCAGCTGGCTGAGATCATGAAGCTGGTCCGAATCACCGATGTGTCGGGCCGCCTGATCAAGAACCTGTCCAAAGGTTACCGACAGCGTGTCGGCATCGCCCAGGCCATGGTCGGCAACCCGGAGGTCCTGGTCCTCGACGAACCGACGATCGGGCTCGACCCCAAGCAGATCATCGAGATCCGCAACCTGATCAAGGAACTTGGCAAAACGCACACCGTCATCCTCAGTTCACACATCCTGCCTGAGGTCCAGGCGGTCTGCGAGCGCGTCGTCATCATCAACAAGGGCAGCATCGCCGCGATCGA
>JAAZFW010000427.1 GCA_012511525.1 Clostridiaceae bacterium | reverse complement strand
GACGTCGACGAGATGGATGCGGCCGGCATCAACCCCTATACGGATGTCCTGGCCGAAGCGGATTACCGCAGGCATTTCGGGCACCGATTCAAGCATCCCTTCACGGGCCTGGATTATATCGACCTCTACAAGAGTCTGGCTGTCGACGGCAACATCGAGGTTGTCATGGCCAACGATTACAGGGCCGCCCTGCGTTTCGCCCCGCATGTCCTGGTCGCCAACATTCACGACCGCGCCCGGCTGAAGCGCCAGTTGTTAAAAGCAGGCGCTAAGACAGCGATCGGCCTCGACGACCTGCTGACCAAGCCTGTTCAGGGCAGCGGGTTCAACCCGGACTATGGTTTGCTCGGATCCAACCAGGCCGGCGAAGCGCGCCTGAAGCTGTTTCCGCGCGATTGCCGTCCCTTTGTCGAAAGCGTGCGGCAGCGGCTTGGCGAGCTGACCGGCCGGAAGATCGAGGTGATGGTCTACGGCGACGGCGCCTTCAAGGATCCCCAAGGCAAAATCTGGGAGCTTGCCGACCCGGTGGTTTCGCCCGGTTTCACGGATGGGTTGTCCGGCATGCCCAGCGAGATTAAAATGAAATACGTGGTGGATAACGAGCTGGCCGGCCTGGACCAGACGGCGACTGCCGAGGCCCTGCGCCAAAAGATCCGCGGCAAGTCTGCCGACCTGATCGGGAAAGAGGCGTCTTTGGGCACAACGCCCCGCCAGTTGACCGACCTGCTCGGTTCGCTCTGCGACCTGATCAGCGGCAGCGGCGACAAGGGCACCCCGATCATCCTGGTCCAAGGTTATTTCGACAACTTCGCCTCAGACTAAAAGACCGCCTGACGGATCTTTATATGCACACAGAAGGCACGCCAGCCCGACAACGGTTTTTCCGTCAGACTGGCGTGTTTTTTTGTTTTCCCTCTGAAAACGGACACCCCTTGCGTATAGATGAGTAGAGAAGCAAAAGGAGCCACCTGAGAACCTCTGCCGCTGTCACCGGAAAATGCCAGATCGCGGCAGACAGAAAGGAACGGAGCATGTCGGCAAACAACCTGGTTATGGACAGCATATGCAAAGCCCAGTCGGGTGACGGGACGGTCCGGGAGCAGCTGATCTCGGAAAATCTGCCCTTCATCAGGCGCACGGTACGTCGACTGACCCGCTCGTTTTTTGTCGATCAGATGGATGAGTACAGCATCGCCCTGTCCGCCTTTGACGAGTCGATCGACCGCTACCGGTTGTCCAGCCAGGTCCCCTTTGAGCACTATGCCCGTGTCCTGATCAAGCATCGCCTGACCGACTGGTACCGCCGCCAGAAAAACAGCTGGCAGACTTTGTCGCTCGAAGAGACCGGCAGCGAAGAGGATGTGCCGCTCTCAGAAAAACTGGCCGACCCCGGCAGCGGTCAGGTCCAGACCGATCTGGAGTTCGAGGAGTCCATGCTGCAACTGCAGGCAATGGCCGCGCATCTCGGACTGGATTTCCCGGTCCTGGTCAGAGAATTCCCCAAACACCGCGATACGCGGCTGCTCTGCATCCGTTTAGCCCGGTGCCTGAACGAAGACGAAGCCCTCTGCACCCGCCTGTTCCAGACCGGCCGTCTGCCCGGCGGTGAGCTGGCCAGCCGCTGCCAAGTCGCGCGAAAAACCGTCGACCGCAACCGATCCGCCGTCATCTTGCTGGTTTTGCTGTTAAGAAGCGACCTGCAGATCATAAAAAGCTACATGGAACGCTATTCCAAGGAGGAAGAGCTATGAAAAAGGGTGTTGTTCTATCGATCGACCGCAACCAGGCCACCGTATTCACACAGGACTGCGGCCTGGAGACCATCGACCTGGCGCCGAACATGAAAATGGGCCGGGAAGCGGTGCTGCCGGTATCCAGCCGTCCGCAAAAGATGCGACTGGTCTGGGCTGCGGCTGCTATGTTGGCTGTCCTGGTCCTCATCCTCGGCATTCTGGTCGGCACGGGCCGTTTCCTGTCACCGGTTTACGCCACCTTGTCCGTGGACGTCAACCCCAGCATCGAGCTGGACTTGAACCGGTCCCTTGACGTCATCCGCGTCCGGGCGCTTAACGACGAGGCTGCCGCCTTGCTGCAAGGCCAGGAGCTGCGCAAGATGAACTGGGAAGATGCCGTGACGCGCTGGACTGAACTGGTCGACGCGAAGTATCCGCTCCAGGAGCGGACCGTCCTGCTGTCGGCCGTTCTCCCCGAGGGCGCCGAGCAGCTGCGCATCCGGTTGCTGGCGCTCGAGAAAAAGCTGCAGCAGGGACCGCTCGTCCAGGAACAGGTCCGCGTGGTCTACAGCCACGACGAGGCGGTGCGTAAAACGGCTGATCAGAACGGGCTCTCAGTCGGCCGCCAAATGCTGCTCAACCAATCGGACGCCAAGCAGATGGGCTGGGACCCCGAAACGATCCAGGACGCCCCGCTCGGGGAACTGGTCCGCAACCTGCTTAAGGACGAGGATGAAGACCAGACCCGCCTGACCAGCCGCCAGACGAACCGGCAGACTGAAACCCTCAAGACCGGCGAAACAAGCGGCTCCGGTACGCAGGCGACGCAGCGTGAGACGAACCGTGAAACCAGTGCCAGCTCGGGTTCCAGCCAGAGCGGAACAGGATCAACATTCCGTCAGACAGATCGGGAAACCAGCCAGGAGCCGTCCGGCACCACCAGCCAGGCCAGGGAGACCAGCCAGGCCCAGGAACCGTCCGGATCGACCCAGACCCAGGCTAGCGGCGAAACCAGCCACAACAGCGACGCGACACAACCCGGCAGCACCAGCCCCGGCCCGGGAAGTACCCAGCAGGGCGGCAGCCAGGGATAAGACAGACAGATCCTGATTTTACATCAACGGTAACCGGAAGGAACCCTTCCGGTTACTTTTTTAAAGGCCCGGTTGAAGTTAGCCGTGTTATTGAACCCGCACTGGCAGGCGATCTCCAGGACCGTTCGGTCGGTTTCCTGTAGCAGCTTGATCGCCTGATCAATGCGCCGGGCGGTCATGTAATCCCAGGGCGAGATGCCGTTCAAACGCTTGAAAACCGTACAAAAATACGAGCGGCTCATGTTGGCCACCTTCGCCAGGTTCTCCAGGCGGATATCGGCGGCCAGGTTCGCGTCGATATAGTCGATCGCCGCTTCGATCTGGGTCAGCTGGTGCCTGGCGAATCCCTGGCCGCTATCCTCCCGGGTCATATGGCGGAAATTGCGGCTGACCGTCGCCAGGATGGTCAGCAGAAATATCTTGACCATCAGGGCGTACTCGGGCTGCTGGGTGGAAAACTCCTGCTCGATTTGCAGCAGCAGCTGGCGTACGACTGCGGTGGCGGGGTTGTCCCGGTCCAGCCGGTGCTGGAACTGCTCGCTTCGGCTCAGGAACACGCGCAGGTACTTGGCATCGAACAGCTCGTTGCCCGGCGACCAGATGAAGCGCGGCTCAAAATGGATGTTCATCAGGACCATGTCTGCGCCCGGGCCAATTTCGGTGATACAGTGGACCTCCTGACTGCTGAACAGGAACACGTCGCCGGGAGCGATGGCATAGGTCCGGCTGCCGACCGTATAGACGCCTTGGCCTTCCTTGAAGAGCGCGATCTCGAACGCCGTGTGGTGATGCTCGCGGTAGCTGCGCCGGCCCGGGGAAACGCGCGAGTGGAACAGGCGTAGCAGATTGCTGCCTTGCTGTCCGGCGTCCGTGATCCGGGCTTCCTGAACCGTCATGCGCGCCTCCTGGCCCTGGGGATTGCAAAATATCTTTTGCATCATCCATAATATAGTTGATGCGAAAAAATGCGAATAGGTATGTATTAATAATAGCTGCCCCGGCTTTGCTGTCAATGCCGGGCTGAAGGAGGCCGTCGTGGAAGAGAAAAATATTTTGGATCAGATCAGCGCCAATGTGAACACGTATTCAGCGCCATCCCAGCTCAAGATCACCGACATCCGGGTGACCAACCTGAACGGCGCACCCAAGCATTGTCCCCTGATCAAGGTCTATACCAACCAGGGCCTGGTCGGGTACGGCGAGGTGCGCGACGCATCCAGCGCCACCTATGCCCTGATGCTTAAGAGCCGCCTGCTGTGCGAGAACCCCTGCAACGTGGACAAGCTGTTCCGCCGCATCCGCCAGTTCGGCGGCCATTCGCGCCAGGGCGGCGGGGTGTCGGGCTTGGAGATCGCTCTCTGGGACCTGGCCGGCAAAGCCTGGGGCGTACCGCTTTACCAGATGCTGGGCGGCCAGTTCCGCGACAAGGTCCGCATGTACTGCGATACCGATGTCGACGGCAAGCACACCGGCCTTGACATGGGCCGCGCCCTTAAGGCGCGTATGGAGCAGGGCTTCACCTTTCTCAAGATGGACCTGGGCATCGAGCTGATGCTCGACGAGCCCGGCTGCCTGAACGCGCCGCTGGGATTTTTGGAGAACATCCGGAAATACTCGGCCAAGGCGCTCAGTCACCAGAAGGGCTCGATCGATTATGACCTGATGGTCGGCAAGAACTACGAGGTCTTCACCATCCCCCATCACGCGACGGGCATCCATGTCACCGAGAAGGGGCTGGACTACCTGGAGAATTATGTTGCCGAGGTCCGCTCGGTGATCGGGTACGAGGTGCCGCTGGCCATCGACCATTTCGGCCATGTCTGCATCGAGGACACCATCCGCTTCGCCAAGCGGCTCGAGCCGTACAACATCGCCTGGATGGAAGACATCGCGCCCTGGCAGTACACGGCCCATTACGCCAGGATCGCCCAGGCGACCACCGTTCCGATCTGCACCGGTGAGGACATCTACCTGCACGAGAACTTCGAACCCCTGATGCAATCCGGCGGCGTGTCGGTCGTCCACCCCGACGTACTGACGATCGGGGGCGCGATGGAACTGAAGAAGTTGAGCGGCCTTTGCGACCGTTATGGTGTCGCAATGGCGATCCACATGGCTGAGAGCCCGATCGGCTGCATGG
>JAAZFW010000426.1 GCA_012511525.1 Clostridiaceae bacterium | reverse complement strand
TGACCAGCGCGGTCCTGCTGATCGCCATCCTGACGGCCGGTTTGGCCTCCTTTCAGGCGATCAGCCGTTTCAATGACCAGAGCAACCGCGATTACCTGATCTCCGCCGGCAAGCTGATCGGCCAGCAGCTGACCGACGCCATTCCTGCCGGGACTGCGGTCGATCGCGCGCTTGAGGTGTTCAGCCATGACACGAAAACCTTGCGCGCCACGATTGTCGACATCCGCGGTAACGTCATTTTCGACAACGAAGCCGACAGCAGCCAAATGGACAACCACCTGTTCCGGGCGGAAATCGCCCTGGCCATCAAGGGCGAAGGCCCTGGATTCGCCATCCGGCGCAGCAACACGCTCGGCGCCGAGATGATCTATGTCGCTCAGCTCATCCCGGAGCTGGACCTGGTCGTACGCACCTCGATGCCGGTCTACAGCAGCAAAGGGCCGCTGCGGGACATGCTTTTGACCATCGGTCTGGTCCTGGTACTTGCCCTGGCCGTCCTCAGCGTCATATCGGCCTTGAGCACACGCTGGATCACGCGCCCGCTCCAGGACTTGAGCAAGGCTGCCAAATCCATTTCCGCCGGCGACTACACCGTTCGCTTGCACCAGCTGCGCCAGGATGACAACGAGGCCGCCGCACTGGGTGAAGCCTTTAACAGCATGGCCGATCGCCTGCAGCAGACGGTCATGGACCTCGAAGAGCGCAACGAGCGGCTCGCGGTCGTCTTTGAGAACATGAGCGACCCGCTGCTGGTGGTCAATGCCGCCGGCGCGGTCACGCTGCTGAACAGCCGCGCCAAGGCCGTCTTCGGCCGCGACCTGGATCCGGAAAAAGTGGTCTATCCGCTGCTCCTGATTACCCACAGCGAGGCGATCGATACCCTGGTTTCCCAGGTCATCGACGGCAATCAGACGGTTCGGCGGGAGCTGTCGCTGCAAACGGTGACGGGACCGGCTGTCTTCATGGTGATCGCATCGCTAGTCCGGACATCCGACGGGCCGGGCGCCATGCTGACCCTGCACGATATCACGGAGATGAAGCGGCTTCAGAAACTGCGCAGCGACTTTGTCGCGAATGTGACCCATGAGCTGAAAACCCCGCTCACATCGATCCGGGGCTTTGTGGAAACCCTCAGGGCCGGCGCTGCCCAAAAACCGGATGTGGCTGACCGTTTCCTGGCCTTTATCGACATTGAGGCCGAACGGCTGCACAAGCTGATCCAGGATATCCTGATCTTATCGGAAATTGAAGATATGCACCAGGATTCCCACAGCCAGACCTTCGACCTGCAGACCCTCGTCGACGCGGTTGCGGTACTCCTGGACGAGGCCGCTTCAAACGCCCGGATCTCGATCGTGGTTGAGGAAAACGCCGACCCGCTGTCCGTCAATGCGAATCCGGACCGCATCAAGCAGATCCTGATCAACCTTGTCGACAACGCGATCAAGTACAACCAGCCGGGCGGGAAAGTCTATATCCAGACCGCCCGCCGGGATGACGGTATGGTCGCCATCACGGTCCGCGATACCGGTGTCGGCATCGAGCCGGAGCACCAGGCCCGGATTTTCGAACGCTTCTATCGGGTGGACAAAAGCCGCTCGCGCGATCTGGGCGGAACAGGGCTGGGATTGTCGATCGTCAAGCACATCGCCCAGCTGTACGGCGGTTATGCCAAGGTCGAGAGCGAACCCGGACAAGGCGCTACATTCCAAGTGATCCTCAAAATTTAACACGTTGCGGCGATCCTGACGTATCGATTCCTCCTGTGGTACAATAGTCCTGCGTGACGCCGAGGGTCTGTTTATCAATCAGTCGCTCGATAGATTCCCCGAGAGATTAACCAGACGCGTTCATCTCCCGGAGAAAAGAGCCGCTCATGTCTTAACAGTCCCTTAGTCGGGAAAAGTGCCACTAGACGGACAGGAGGAGCAGCATGACAGAACAAAGCAGGATGACGTTGCAGGAGGCGTGGCAGCAGTTTGTTGACGGATGCCAGTCCTGTCAGCGCTGCCCGCTGAGCAAGAGCCGTCATCACGTGGTCATTTCACGCGGTGCGGTCCCGGCCCCGCTGATGTTTATCGGCGAAGGCCCCGGCGCAGACGAAGACGCCCAGGGTGTTCCTTTTGTCGGCGCTGCCGGGCGTCTGCTGGACCTGCTCCTGATCGCTTATGATCTGAAGCCGGATATCTACCACATCGCCAACATTGTCAAGTGCCATCCGCCCCAAAACCGCGTGCCGACGCCGGAAGAGGCCAAGGCCTGCCGGCCATGGCTGGCACGCCAGTTCCAGCTGGTCCGGCCGAAGCTGATCGTTCTGCTGGGCGCCACCGCTTACAAGTATTTCACCGGCGGAACCGAGGGCATCACGAAAATCCGCGGCCAGTGGATCGAGAAGAACGGGTACCTGATCCTGCCGACCTATCATCCGGCCTATATCCTGCGCAACAACAACGAACGGGTCCGGCTGTGGGACGATATAGGGCTGGTTCGCGCTAAGCTCGAGGAACTTGGCCTGGCCGAACCGCTGCCAGGCCAGCCGGCCATGCCGCAGGGCCGGTCCTGACCGGAACGGTTAGGAGGAGCCGATCTCAATGTACCTGGAGAACAATGAAGTCAAGAAATACCCGATTCGTACCATCCTGGCCTGGACCTCCGTCGTCATCTGGATGGCCGTTATTTTCATGTTCTCCAACCAGTCCGCCGACGATTCGAGCCAGCTCAGCACCAGCCTGACGGAGACCCTTGTGCGCCTGCTGGACAGCCAAGCCAGCGATGTGGTAGTTCAGCAGGCCGAGTCGATTGTGCGCACGGTCGCGCATGGTCTGGTCTTCTTCGTGCTTGGCCTGCTGCTCAGCTGGTCGTTCAGCGAGATGGCGACGCCCGAACTGCTCAACGCCCTGCTCAGCTTCATCATCGGCGCCCTGTACGCGGCTTCGGACGAACTGCACCAGTCTTTTGTGCCAGGCCGGGCCAGCCAATGGTCGGATTTCCTGGTTGACCTGGCGGGTATCGTGCTGGCGATCCTGATCTACCAGGTGGTCATGACGCTGCGCTTCCTGCGCCAGGATCTGCGGGTCAAGCGGGAAGAGGATCTGCGTATTTAACCAATTGACCCATTTGACCGCGGTTAAAATCGATCTTGCAATCATTTCCGTTCTATGTTACTATCTTCCCTGCTGGCAGAAACCAGTCTATTGCCGGATTGTGTAATGGTAGCACTACTGACT
>JAAZFW010000051.1 GCA_012511525.1 Clostridiaceae bacterium | reverse complement strand
GCCAGGCGCCGGGCGGAGGAGCTGGTGCTGAACCAGACTGTTTTTCTCGAACGCGACAACGGCGGGGAAGACCGCTACGGCCGCCTGCTGCGTTACGTCTGGCTTAACGTGCCCGATGTCATCGATGACGCGTCGATCCGATCGCAAAATGTCAGCGCCGTTCTGCTTCTGGAAGGCCTGGCCCGCGCGGCTGCATACAGCGACAACACCAAGTACGCTCCTGTTTTTGAGGCGTTGGACCACGAAGCGCAAACCGCGGGCCGCGGATTTTGGCGCGATGGCAAAAAGCCTGCCGACCTGTTGCCGATTTGCCATTTTGGCACAACAGAAACCGGTAAAAACTGGCAGAGTTTCTCTTTCATTTGCCTCTTAGGACTGCTAAACTAAGGATATTCGTGTGCTGTGAAACAGCGCATAAAAATGGATGGGAGAGATGCAAAGTATGGATCAGTTCTTCAAGCTTAAAGAGAAAGGAACCAACGTCCGCACAGAGATCATCGCCGGTTTGACCACGTTCTTCACGATGGCCTACATCATCTTTGTCAACCCGAACATACTGGGACTGACCGGTATGGACAAGGGCGGCGTCTTCGTCGCAACAGCACTGGCCGCAGCCATCGGCACCCTGGTGATGGGCCTGGTTGCCAACATCCCCTATGCCACCGCACCGGGCATGGGCCTGAACGCATTTTTCACCTTCACCGTCGTTTTTGCCATGGGTTTTGACTGGCGTGAAGCGCTGGCCATCGTCTTCATCTGCGGCCTGATCAACATCCTGATCACGGTCACCAAGATCCGCAAAGCGATCATCCGCTCGATCCCTGCCGGCCTCCAGAACGCCATCGGCGGCGCCATAGGCTTGTTCATTGCCTTCATCGGCATCAAGAACGCCGGATTCATCAGCTTTACGATGGATCCCGGAACCTATGTCGATGTCGGCGGCGGCACCATCGTCGCTAATTCGGCGGCCGTTCCTGCCCTGGTCAATTTCGCCGAGCCCGGCCCGCAGCTGGCCCTGATCGGTCTGGTAATCACCGCTCTGCTCATGGTCCTGCGCGTCAAAGGCGCGATCCTGATCGGCATCGTCGCCACGACCCTGATCGGTATCCCGATGCAGGTCACCATGCTGCCGGAAGCCGGCAAGCTGATCGATGTCTCGGCCGTCGGCGGCATCAAGAACGTTGCTTTTGCTTTCTTCGGCACGCCTGGCCTGGGCTCCCTGTTCGCCGACCCTACCCGCATTTTCATGGTCCTGATCACCATCTTCGCCTTCAGCCTGTCCGATACATTTGACACCATCGGCACGTTCATCGGCACCGGCCGCCGCAGCGGCATCTTTGACGAGGCCGATGAAAAAGCGCTCAGCGAAAGCACCGGCTTCAAATCCCGCATGGACAAGGCCCTGTTCGCGGATGCCACCGCAACCTCGATTGGCGCCCTGCTCGGCACCTCCAACACCACCACCTATGTCGAGAGCTCGGCCGGCATCGGCGTCGGCGGCCGCACCGGCCTGACCGCTGTTGTTGTCGCGATCCTGTTCCTGCTCTGCCTGCCGTTTGCGTCCCTGGTCGGCGTCGTGCCGGCTCAGGCGACCGCACCGGCCCTGATCATCGTCGGCGTCCTGATGGCCGAAGCGTTCGGCAAGATCGCCTGGAGCGACATCGACGAAGCCATCCCGGCTTTCCTGACCATCACGGTCATGACCTTCGGCTACAACATCTCCCACGGTATCGCCGCCGGCTTCATCTTCTACAGCCTGATCAAGCTGGTCCGCGGCAAGGGCAAAGAGGTCCATCCGATCTTGTATGGCGCCTCGGTCTTGTTCCTGCTCTACTTTGTCCTGATGGCTATCCAATAGAAAAGAAACACCTGAACGAAAAAAGCACCCGCATCAGCCGGGTGCTTTTTTAACTTGAATTGCAAAGGTCAGGAATGGCGGTGCTGGCCAAAGCGGAAGGGGAGCAGCATCGGGGTCTGCTTACGGTAGGCGGAAAAGCCGGCTTTGCGCTCAGCCAGCCGTTTTTCGGCCATCGGGATGCTGATCACAAGGAACATCAAGGTGTTGCAGAGCGCGCCGGCCGCCAGGTACCAGCGGGTGGGCAGGGCGGACAGCATGACCAGGTAGACGCCCCACCACATCAGGATCTCACCCAGGTAGTTGGGGTGGCGGCAGCGCTGCCAGAGCCCGGTGTTGTTGATTTGGCGCCGGTCCGGCTGCTGCTTGCGGTGCCGGTGCATCTGGGCGTCAGCCACCGCCTGGAGGGTGACGGCGAGCAGACAGACCGCGTAGCCGGTCAGGGTCAACGCGTTGATACGGCCGGACTGGATGTAATAGACGGCCGGAATCAGGGCCAGGTAGACGACCAGAGTCGGGAAGAGGTGGATGCCGGTCAGGCTGACCAGCGGGTACAGCCGTCCGGACAGGTCGCGCAGTTTGTCGTAACGCCAGTCCTGGATGCCCAGGTGGTCAAAGGTGACCGCCCAGTTGGCGGTCAGCCGGATCCCCCAGAACCAGATCAGGGCCAGCAGGATCAGGGCGCCGGAACTGAAAGTGCCCAGGTGGATCGCCAGCAAGGTTAAAATAGCGATCGGGGCGACGCTCCAGTAGGGGTCGTACAGGGAAGCGTTGTTGAGGATCAGCCCCGCCAGGTAGATGAAAATCGTGGCCGCACAGTCCGCAGCCAGCAGCCGCCAGCCCAGGCTGAAAGAATCCAGCGCGTGGTACAGCTGCACGGCCAGCCCACGCGCCAGCACATAAAGGACGGCGAGCAGGAAAAGACCTGCCAGGCGGTTTTCCTTCAGCGGCGGTTTTATGGCTGGCGGGTTCATGCTTCGTCCTCAGGAGCCAAAAACG
>JAAZFW010000050.1 GCA_012511525.1 Clostridiaceae bacterium | reverse complement strand
GAGGGCGGTCAGGTCGAACGACCAGGTATCGCCGTCGCGGCGGACATCGACCAGCTGGACGGTCGTTCGTTCGCCGCCGACCGCCGTGTCCAGCGGCGGGGTGAAGATAGGCGTCAGGATCAGGTTGACGCCGTGTGCAGCGGCCGTCGCCATGAAACGGCCCACGATCTGCCACCAGGCCTCGGACCGGACGGGCACCCGGTAGTAGTCGGCCAGGCAGTCAGCGTGAAACCATTCGGTGTGCAGCAGCGTCTGGGGCGGCAGCGAAGCCGGGCTGACCGACAGGTCAAAACCGGCATCAGCCACGCGCTCGCCATCGCCGTCCAGCAGTATGACGCTAAAGTCATGCCGGCCAGAGGCCAGGTTTTCGGGAACGACCAGCTCCAGCCAGCAGACCTGCCACTGCCCGTCGGTCAGGCGCAGCAGGTAAGCGGGCCCTGCCGGGTGCTCCACGGGTTTTAACGCCTGGAGCAGGTCGGGGATCAGGCCAGGCTGACTGGTCAGGATGTTGTCGTCGTGGCCGGGATAGACCGGCAGGCGGACCGGAACCGGCATGACACGGCTGACAGACAGCGCAACCGGACCGTTCAGCTGCAAGTAGACAGTGGCGCTGTTGCCGGACACCCCTGGTTCATGATGCCAGCGCAGGGCAAGCTGCACCGCTGTCCGTTCGCCCCTAAGCGCCGTCCAGTCACCGGATTGCAGCCGGTCGCCCGGCTGCGGGTCCTGACCGGGCAGCAGTTTGGCCAGACTGTTTAAGAGGACTACTTCGATGCGCATATCCATCACCTCGATCATTTAGCGGGCGGCAGATGGCTGCAGCCCGTAAATTCATCATAACCCGAAAAGAGCCAAAGAGCCAGCCGGGTGACCGGCATTTGAGATCGTCATCTGCCGCGAATTTGTGTATAATGTTTGCGAAACGACCGCTGCCGGGCGTCTGCCGGCAGGTCGAATAAGCGCAAGAGGTGATCTTATGTCCGATAACCACAAACTGGACCAACTGGCGATCGACGCCATCCGGGTCCTGACCGCAGAAAGTGTCCAGAAGGCCAAGTCCGGCCACCCCGGCCTGGCAATGGGCTCTGCCGCCCTGGCCTACGAGCTGTTCGCGAACCAGATGCACTACAACCCGAAGAACCCGGCCTGGATCAACCGCGACCGGTTTGTGCTCAGCGCCGGCCATGCCTCGATGCTGCTCTATGCGCTGCTCTACCTGTTCGACTACGGGCTGACCCTCGACGACCTCAAGCAGTTCCGCCAGTGGGACAGCAAGACGCCGGGCCACCCGGAATTCGGCCACACCGATGGCGTCGAAGCGACCACGGGCCCGCTTGGCCAGGGCTTTTCGATGGCCGTTGGCATGGCCATGGCCCAGGCTCATATGGCCGCGCGCTTCAACAAGCCCGGTTACGATCTGTTCGACCATTTCGTCTATGTCCTGTCTGGTGACGGCTGCATGATGGAAGGCATCACCAGCGAGGCGGCCTCCCTGGCCGGAACCTTGAAGCTCGGCCGCCTGATCGTCTTCTACGACGACAACGAGATCTCGATCGAGGGCGACACCGACGTCGCCTTCACCGAAGACGTGCCGGCGCGCTTTGCCGCCTACCACTGGCAGGTGCTCGAGGTTGCGGACGGCAATGACCGCCAGGCGATCGCCGAAGCCGTCGCCGCGGCTAAGGCCGACCTGACCCGCCCCACCCTGATCGTGGTCAAGACCAAAATCGGTTATGGCTCGCCCCTGGCCGGGCAGGCCAAGACCCATGGCGAGCCCCTCGGCGAGGACAATGTCGCCAAGACACGCGAAATGCTGGGCTGGCCGGGCCGCGAACCGTTCGATGTACCCGCCGAACTGCTGGCCTACCTGAAAGAGAAAGCCGCATCGATCGCCGTGTCTGAAACAGCCTGGCAGGCGCGCTATGCCGCTTACCAGTCCGCCTTCCCCGAAGCAGGCGGAGAACTCGAGCGCTGCCTTAGCCTCGAGGTGCCTGACCTGCTGGCGGATCCGGAATTCTGGTCGTTCTCCGGTTCTCAGGCCACCCGCGCCACCAGCGGGGTCTGCCTCAACCGGCTGGCGGACCGTTTGCCCAACCTGATCGGCGGCAGCGCCGACCTGGCTCCTTCGACCAAGACAGTCCTGAACGGCAAACCCTGGTTCAGCGCCGAGCAATACGACGGCAGCAACATCCATTTCGGTGTCCGCGAGCACGCCATGGCCGCCGCAGCCAACGGCATTGCCCTGTACGGCGGTCTGCGCCCCTTCTGCGCCACCTTCTTCGTTTTCAGCGATTACCTGCGCGGCGCCCTGCGTCTGAGCGCGATCATGAAAGCGCCGGTCATCTATGTGCTGACCCACGACAGCATCGGGGTCGGCGAAGACGGCCCGACCCATGAGCCGATCGAGCACCTGGCGGCTATCCGGGCCATCCCCGGCATCACGGTCTTCCGGCCGGCGGACGGCAAGGAAACGGCTGCGGGCTACGCTTATGCCCTGCAGCACCAGGGGCCGACCTGTATGGTCCTGACCCGCCAGAACCTGCCCACCTACGAGGCGACCGGACCCGACGCGCTCAAGGGCGGCTATATCCTGGAGGACGCCGCGGATCCGGACATCATCCTGATGGCCTCCGGTTCAGAGGTTGAGCTGATCGTCAAGGCGGCTGCCGCGCTCCGCGGGCAGGGCGTATCCGCCCGCGTCGTCTCGATGCCCAGCATGGAGATCTTCGAGATGCAGCCGGACAGCTGGAAGGAAATGGTTCTGCCGAAAGGCAAGCGCTGCCGCTTGGCGGTCGAAGCCGGTGCCTCGATGCCCTGGTACCGCTATGTCGGGCTGGACGGCCAGGTGATCGGGATCGACCGTTTCGGCGCCTCCGCCCCGGCCACCACCTTGTTCGAGAAGTACGGTTTCACGGCCGACCGGGTTGCCGAAGCCGCACTCGCCCTGGTGAAGCAGGCCTGACTCATGCAATTCGCCAGTGAATCTTGCTTTTTTGGTGTCATTATCGCCCGAAATGCTAGTTATTCACATAATTATGAAATTATGTAAAAGCGCACTTGCATTTTAAGCAACCTATGCTATACTGAGTTTTAATAAGCGGTTCTGAAACAAAGGTGTTTCGTTCCCCTCCGGGAGCGCAACACCTTTTTTTGTTTCAAAACCGCCCAGACCGGAAAGGAAAGGGGCGTTTGTCATGTTTGAAGTTAAGGAAAAGGCCGTCGACCTGGGCGAGATTTTCGGTGTCAACGTATTTAGCGATGCCGTCATGCGCCAGTCGCTGCCCAAGGCAATTTATAAATCGCTGCGCAAGACCATCGAGGAGGGTCTGGCGCTGAGCGAAGAGGTCGCCGAAGTTGTCGCCGCCGCCATGAAGGAATGGGCCGTATCCAGGGGGGCCACCCACTACACGCACTGGTTCCAGCCCATGACCGGCGTGACCGCAGAAAAGCACGACTCCTTCATTTCACCGACCGCCGACGGAAAAGTGATCATGGAGTTTTCCGGCCGGGAACTGGTCAAGGGCGAACCGGACGCCTCCTCCTTCCCTTCAGGCGGCCTTCGGACCACGTTCGAGGCGCGCGGCTACACGGCCTGGGACTGCACCTCGCCAGCGTTCATCAAGGACAACTCGCTCTACATCCCGACCGCTTTCTGCGCCTACACCGGCGAAGCCCTCGACAAGAAAACGCCGCTTTTGCGCTCGATGGACGCGCTCAACCGCCAGGCCCTGCGCGTCCTGCACCTGTTCGGCAACAGCGCCGTGAAGCGCGTTACGACCACGGTGGGTCCGGAGCAGGAGTATTTTCTGATCGACAAGCGCTATTTCGACCAGCGAAAGGACCTGATCCTGACCGGACGGACCTTGTTTGGCGCCAAGCCGCCCAAGGGCCAGGACCTCGAAGACCATTACTTCGGCCTGCTCAAGGACCGGATCGCCGCCTTCATGTCCGATTTGGACAGTGAGCTGTGGAAGATGGGCGTGTCGGCCAAGACCAAGCACAACGAGGTTGCGCCGGCCCAGCACGAGCTGGCTCCGATCTTCAACACAACCAACATCGCCAACGACCACAACCAGCTGACCATGGAGACGATGAAAAAAGTCGCCCTGCGCCACGGCCTGGTCTGCCTGCTGCATGAAAAGCCGTTCGCGGGCGTCAACGGT
>JAAZFW010000425.1 GCA_012511525.1 Clostridiaceae bacterium | reverse complement strand
TTCTCGGCCGACGCCAGGTGCATGTTGTCGCGCCCCACGATGTCCTCCAGTTCGGTCAGGATCATCGTGCTGAAAAATGAATCGTTCTTGATCTGCATCGTTCTATCCTCATTTCCGCGTGGTGTGCGTTCAGCTATGCGCTTTTTTCTCGACGATCTCAAGCGCATCGATCCAGGCGTGCTCGGGGGCGGTGCGGCGGTAGAAACCGCGCTTCTCGCCGGCCATCAGCCAGAGCATGTAGCCATAGTAGCCGGGAGCGCAGACATAGGGGTGGTAGCCGCGCGGCACTTCGACGGCGTCGTTGCTCTGAACCCGGTAGGTTTCGTTGATCTGTCCGTCGTCGGTGTAGACCGCCTGGAAGCCGAAGCCCTGGGGCAGGTTATATCGGAAGAAATAGATCTCCTGCATGACCCCCTCGACCGGCAGCTCGCTGCGGTCGTGCTTGTGGGGCGGATAGGAGCTCCAGTTACCGGGGTGGTTGAAGGCTTCGCCGATGCACAGCTTGCTGGTCGCGTAGCGTTCGTCGATCAGGTTGTACAGGTCGCGCTTCCAGTTGAGGACGCCGGCGACACCCAGCGGGATGTCATCCGGGGTAACGAGGAAGGGCTGGAGCTTTTCCGTGCAGCGGGCGCCGCAGATGGCGATTTCGCAATTCTCCAGGCAGGTCACCGTGTAGGCGGACTCCAGCGGCAGGTAGATCACGTAGGGCTTGCCGTCGAAGACATGCTTGCGCTTGCCGATGTTGCGGCATGAAAAGTCGCCGGAAACCAGATCGATCCGTCCGCCCAGGATGACCAGCGCGATTTCGAACGCGCCGGATGTGCCGCTCCAGGTCTCGCCCGTCGTGAGCTTGAGCGCGTCCAGCTTGAGTTGTTCCAGTCCGTTTTCCGGGCCGCCGGCCACCGCCTGGTAGCCTTTTTCACCTGTGTAACGTTTGCAAAGATTCATGGGGGTCCCTCCTTCACGGGTTGTGTTGGTTGTTCATTCGATCGGGTAGTCTTCTTGGTAAATCGGCGCCAGGGCGTCGTGGATCTTGCGGTAGCGCTGGATATGCTTGTCGTAGCAGGCGTGGCGGGCCGCGTCCGGCTCGGTGCGGCTCTCAATCCGGGCACAGCGGGCCGCGGCGTCCTCGACTGACTTAAACAAGCCGCAGCCGACGCCGGCAACCATCGCCGCGCCGAAAGACGAGTCGTCGTGGACCGGCTTGTCGAGCGGGATGCCCAGGACATCCGCCAGGATGCCTCGCCACAGCGGGCTCTTGGCGCCGCCCCCGATGATCCGCGCCGCGTCAGGTGCCAAGCCTTCGGAAGACAGCACCTCGTAGCAGTCGCGCAGCGAATAGGCGACGCCTTCCAGGACGGCGCGCGTGAAATGGGCCTGGCGATGGCGCATGGTCACACCGACGAAGCTGCCGCGCAGGCTGGCGTCGTTGTAAGGGGTCAGCTCGCCCATCAGGTAGGGATGGAAGATAAGCCCTTCGCTGCCGGGCGCGACGCCGGCGGCCGCTTCGTCGAGCAACGTGTATGCATTCCGTCCGTCCGGGCAGACCAGGTTGTCGGCAAACGCGTCCCGGTACCAGCGGAAGCTGGACGCGCTGGCCTTGGTCGCGGCACCCGGATACCAGGTGCCGGGGATGATGTACTGGTAGTTGATCAGGTAGGGGTTGAGGCAGGGTGTGTCGCTGATGGCGTAAAACCGGCCCGCCGTGGCCAGCTTGACCGCGGACTGCCCCAGGGCGACGGTCCCGGAAGCGACCAGCTCCATGGCGGTATCGGTCATGCCGGTAAACACGGGCGTTCCCGCGGCAAGGCCAGTATCGGCCGCGGCCTGAACCGAAACCGTTCCGGCCGGGTCGGTCGGTTCGCGCACCGTGGGCAGGCAATCGGCCTTCAAGCCAGCCAGCGCCACGAGCTCCGGCGACCAGCGCTGCCCGGCCGCGTCGTAGAACAGGCTGCCCATGGCGTCGATGCGATCCGTGGCCAGGTCGCCGGTCAGGCAATAGCGCAGGTAGTCCTTGGCGAAAAGCACCAGGTGCGTTTTGTCCAGCTGTTCGGGCTGGTGGTCTTTCAGCCACATGAACTGGGGCAGCGTCCAGACCGAGGTCGCGGTGTTGAAAGTCTGGTTCCGGAGCAGGTCGCGGACGTGCGTGTTGAGCCAGGCGGCCTGGGCGGCACTGCGCTGGTCGGTCCAGAAGATGGCGTTGGCCAGCGGACGATGGTCCGCATCGAGCAGGACCGCCGTATGGGTGGCCGCGTCGACGGTCAGCGCCTCGATGTCGGCCGGATCGAACGCGAAGCTGCCGATCAACTGGCGCAGGGTTCGGACCGCGGCGCGGTACCAGTCCTGCGGATCTTGTTCAGCCCAGCCGGCCTGGGGATAATGGGTCGGATACTCGCTGGAAGCATCCGCCGCATGATGCCCATACCGGTCGATCAGGGTCGCCTTGACCGATCCGCTGCCCAGATCGATGCCCAGGAGATATTTCATAAGGCAACTCCTTGCTCCAGCAGGTAGGCGTCGACGTCCGGACGGGTTGGAATTCCGGTCCGGCCGCCCAATTTGGTGCACTTGAGCGCGGCTACCGCGCTGGCGAAAGCAAACACCTTGTCCCAGTCCCAGCCCTGCAGACGGGCGTAGATTACGGCGCCGTGAAAGACATCGCCGGCCCCGGTGGTGTCAACAACGGTCACGGAAGACGGCAGGTAATGGCGGACGTTCTTGCCGTCTTCGGTCCAGACGCCGCCGGCTTTGCCCCGGGTCGCCGCAGCCACCTGGGGGCCGTACTGGCGATAGGCCAGGCAGACGGCGTCCTCGGCGTTGGCGGCCCCGGTCAGGCGCAGGATGAATTCTTCCGCGCACACCAGCCAATCGACCAGCGGCAGGAGATCGGGCACTCCGGGATGGAAGCTGCCGCCATCCAGGGAGACGATTTTGCCATCTGCCTTGAAAGATCGGGCCGCATAAAGCGCCGCCTCCTGGTTCAAGCCGTCCAGGTGCAGCACCCGGGCTTGCTCCATGAGCTGCGTATCAAGCTCTTCCGGTCGGATCGGCGCGGCGGTTCCGCCGCTCCAGACGATCGTCCGGGTCGCACGGGCCTCGTTGACCAGGATCATGCTGGATGCCGACTGGCAGCCGACGCGGACCTGGATGCCGTCGGTTCGGACGCCATAGGCGGCAAAATCGGCCAGCATCGCCTGGCCGGCCGGGTCATCGCCCAT
>JAAZFW010000424.1 GCA_012511525.1 Clostridiaceae bacterium | reverse complement strand
GACCATGCGCGAGTGGATCCGCCAGGGTTATCCCCCGGATGTCTCCCAACCGGTGTTTTTAGATCTGGATCCGTTTTACCTCAATGTCCCGATCAACATGGGGCTCCACCCCTCCTTCGAGGAGAAGTTGATTTCCCAGGACGGGGGCTACAAGATCTGGCAGGACCGGCTGGGCGCGATCCGCAAGGATTTTTCCCAGGAGGACAACCCCGGTTTCGTCACGCGCACCTGGCTCAAGTTTCCGGTCGAGGACCGGGATGGCTTTCTGGCCATCAAGGAACGCTACGACAGCGCATCTGACGGCCGCTACCCGGACAACTGGCCCGCACGCGCGGCCATGCTCGACCTGGCGCCCGTCGCCAGCCACTTGAGCATCCCGTTCCTGTTCTGGACCGCACGCGACTGGATGGGCTTTGAGAACCTCTGCCTGGCCTTTTATGACCAGCCTGAACTGGTCGACGAGATGTTCGAATTCCTGACCGACTTTTGCATCAAGACCCTGGAGCGCGGCATCGGCCAGATCCAGATCGATATGGTCGAGCTCAAGGAAGATATGGCCTACAAGCTGGCCCCGATGATCTCCCCGGAACTGTTCCGCCGTTTCATGCTGCCGCATTACACGCGCCTGATCGCCTATCTTAAAAGTCACGGCGTCCGCTTTGTCTATGTCGATTGCGACGGATATCCCGGAAAACTGATCCCGCTCTGGCTGGAGGCCGGTGTCGACGGCGTTTCACCCTGCGAGATCGCCGCGGGCAACGACATGCTCCGCCTGCGTCAGGCCTACCCCGACCTGGTTTTGTTCGGCGGCATCGACAAACGCGTGCTGGCACAAAACGAAAAGGCCATCTACGACGAAGTGATGGGCAAGGTGCCGCAGCTGATCGAGCGGGGCGGGTACATCCCGCACATCGACCACGCCATCCCGTTCGACGTCCCGCTCAAGCTGTACCTTTACTACCGCCGCCTGATCACGGCCGTCGCTTGCGGCGAGCCTGTCCCGCCGCCCCGGAACTAGGGACTGTTCATCAATAAGCAGCGCTATAGGTTCCCCGAGAGATTGACCAGCCTTGTCAATTTCTCGAAGAAAAGAGCTGCTCCTTTCTTAACAGCCCTTAGTCACAAATTTTGACTTCGGTCCATTCGTTGGCGTTGAGACGGACCGTCTGCGTGCACGTCCCATAACGCACCGCCACGTGGCGGTCGTCGTCGGCCATCAGGTCAAGCTGGTCCAGCCGACCGTTTGACCAGGACAGGTTGGCCTTTATGTTGCCGCGCAAAACGATTCCGCGCACATGGCCCTTCTGCCAGTCCGGCGGCAAGGCGGGCAGGATATCGATCAGTCCGCGGTGGCTTTGCGCGAGCATCTCCTTGATGCCCTCAGCCGCACCGAAATTACCGTCGATCTGGAAAGGCGGATGGATGTCCAGCAAATTGTCGTGAATTGAGTGGCGCAGCAGCTCAGTCAAGTGAAAGCCGCTCTGGCGGCCGTTTTTCAAACGCGCGTACAGGCAGACGACCCAAGCGCGGCTCCAGCCGGAATGGCCGCTGCCGTTTTCCAGGCGGGTGGCCAAGGTTTTTTCCGCTGCCCGGAACAGCTCGGGCGTGTCCTCGTGGATCTGGCAGCCGGGATGCAGGGCGATCAGGTGGGACAGGTGGCGGTGCCCCGGCTCGGTTTCCGTGACGTCTTCCTGCCATTCCAGTATCCGCCCGTCGGCACCGGTTTTCGTCTCCGGCAGCCGGTTCAGCATGTCGCGGGCCG
>JAAZFW010000049.1 GCA_012511525.1 Clostridiaceae bacterium | reverse complement strand
CTGGCATGTGCGATGATCCTGGCCTTTAACGCTTCTCTTGCCGGTTTGTGTTCCGGGTCATTGAAAACATTCTGCCGCTGCAGCGGATCCTGAACCCGGTCAAACAGCAAATTGTCCACGTTCTCCTTGACATAGGCCAGCTCGTATTCCGGAGTAAAGACACCGATCCGGTTTTTCATCGAGCCATAAATAAACACTTCGTCTTCCCAGGGAATGGCTTTTTCGCGCAGCAGAGGAGAAGCGTCGCGGCCTTGTTCACGACCGCAGGGTGAAACACCTGCCAGGCCCAGCAACGTCTGCTGGATGTCAACCGTGGAAATGAAAGAATCAACGACGGTGCCCGGCCTGATCTGCCCCGGCCAGCGGATCAGGAACGGAATGTGGTAGGCCGTCTCAAAAAGCTGGTTTTTATACATGATCCCGTGTTCTCCCATGTATTCGCCATGGTCCGTTGTAAAGATCAAAATGGTTTCATCCAGAAGGTCCAGCTGTTTCAGCCTGTCCAGAAAAAGGCCGACATTGTCGTCAATACATTTGACTTCACCGCAGTACTGCGCCATGTTTTTCTTCAGGTTTTCCTCGGTCATTCCCTCTGGAAGTAACGTCCAGTGGCGGGCTGCGTCAGTCTCCAGCCAAGCGGGCTTGCTGTCATAAAAGGTCTCCGGAACCGGCATGTCTTCAGGGGCGTACATCCGATCATATGGGGCTCTGACGGAAAAGGGGGTGTGCGGGTCGGGGATGCTTAGGACCAGGAAGAAAGGCTTTTGCCGTTTCCTGCTGACAAAAGCATCTGCTTTCGCGAACAGCCAGTCGGTTGTATAAGTCTGTTCGTCGCCGATTTGCTGATTGCTGATCGTAAACGATCCGTCCGCCTGTTCGATGACCTTTTTACCATGCCCGGTCTCAACCATGTATCGGCAGTCGTCGAAGCCCCTTGCCCGTTCAGGGGGAATACAGGGGCCGATTCTTGGCGGATGATCCGGAAAGCGGATCCCAACGTGTTCAGCCGTGTTGCCGCTGATCCGAAGCGTAGCGCGAAGGTTGGCTTCTGTCCCGTCCAGATGCCACTTGCCGATATACCCCGTTTCGTACTGGTGATCGCGTAATATGTGCGCAAGCGTCACTTCATCTGCACCCAGAGGCACGTCGTTGAGGAAGGCTCCGTGGCCATGCGGGTAGCGTCCCGTGAGCAGGCAGCCTCTGGATGGCGTGCAAACCGCGGAATTGGTGAAATAATTGTCCAGTCGTGCGCCTTCGGCAGCGATCCGGTCGATGTGCGGCGTCTGCACCAGGGTGCCGCCATAGGCGCCCAGTGTCCAACAGCTCTGCTGGTCAGTCAAGATCATCAAGATATTGGGCTTTTTCATCTCATGCATCCTCCTCCCGGGGGTCTGGTTCTATATTAATGATTAACGATCAGGCAGATAAAAGCAATGCACAGCGCACCATACTGTTTCAGACCTGCAAAGAAGAGGAAGGTCTCGAAACGGATTTTGGCCGCTCCGAACCGGGACGATCGTCTTTTCGTGAGATCAGAAGCGGCATGGGCATGTAATTTAACAAGCGGAAAATGGACGCAAAGCACTCAGAATCGCCGTTCCGGCAGTTATCATGGTTCATGTTATCTAACCGCCAGACACCGGTTGCGACCGTGTACAACAGCCGATGGAAATTGATCGAACCCCTTGTGGTATACTTGAAAAAAATCATGGATTATTCGTCCCTCTGGAGGACCTTCGCATGCGACTTCGCCTGATGACCTACAACATCGCTTCCTGCCGTATTTTCGATCAGCAAAAAAGAGTTGATGTCGCGGCAACCGGGCGGACGATTGCCGCCTTCAAACCGGACCTTGTTGTCCTCAATGAAGTTCGTGGCGGCGAAATCGGACCCGACTCAGCCGGTCAGACGATGCAGCTGGCCCGGCAGTTGGGCATCGACGGCTACTTTGCCCAGGCGACATGCCTGCCAGGCGTCGGCGCCTATGGCAATGCGCTGCTGTCGCGGTTTCCGATTGTCCGCGCCGAGGTCGTCCCCATTCCCGACCCGCCGGTACGCGGGGAAGGGTATTACGAAACACGCTGCCTTCTGCGGGCTGTCATTGAGGTGGGTGCCAGACGGCCGCTCACCTTGCTCGCCAGTCATTTCGGCCTGGTGGACGACGAAAAGATAAACGCTGTAACGGTGGCAGCTGAAGCCATCAGGAATGCTTCGGAACCGCTTGTTTTTGCCGGCGATCTGAACATGACCCAGGACAACCCGATCCTGGCCCCGATGTTTGCCTTGCTTCAGGATGCGGCCCGCTCAGACGACGGCCCTTTGCAGATGACCTTTCCATCAGATCAACCCGACCGCCGGATCGATTACATTTTCCATTCCCCGTCGATCCAGGTGCAGGTACTCGAGGTGCCTGCCGTAATGACCAGCGACCACCGGCCGGTGATTGTCGACCTGTTGATCCCCTGAACGAGTGTCCGCAGGCCCATGCGCAGCAAAAATGCAAGCGCATGAACGCAAAGGCATGCCTGAGACAGGCATCTTCCAGGATAACAGGATACCTGCAGGAGGCGTCGATCTTAACCCCGATACAGAACAAACCCTGGCGCTGCAGATGGCTCCAAATTGGTGCAAGAGGATAAAGAAAATGGAAAAGCAAAAGTCAACTATCGTAAAAGCCCGGCCTGACCATATCGCCGAAGCCTGTGACATTGCGGTTGATGCCTGGACACCTATCCGTGACGTGTTCCGCGATGAAATCGGCGATGAGCTGTATGCCGCTTTTTACAGTAACTGGCAAGACGAGAAGCGGCAGACGGTCACGCGTGAACTGTTGGCAAACAACGGGTATGTCGCCATGCTGGACGGAAGGGTTGTTGGCTTCATCAGCTACACGGTTGACCGCGTGAACAAGGTGGGTACGATCGGTACGAACGCAGTGCATCGCGCCTATCGGGGGCAGGGCATCGGCGGACAGCTCTATCAGCATGTCTTTGACTGCCTGAAGGCTGAAGGTGTCTCCTTTGTCAAGGTTGTTACCGGGCTGGATGAGGGCCACGCACCGGCCAGGCGCGCCTATGAAAAAGCAGGTTTTACAGCCAACCTGAAAAGCATCTGCTATTATAAAAAGCTGGATTAGGACGACATTGTCCTTTCAGCCCATGAGGACGCACAGCCATGATAACTGATCTGAGCACGTGTTTGGTTCGAGCCGAAGCATTGGCCAGAAAAGCACATGCAGGGCAAGTCGATAAGGCCGGCCAACCCTATTTTTTGCATGTTGAAAAAGTAAGTCAACAGGCTGGAGCGATTATCCGGACTTGGCAGGCAGCATCTTTGGAATTTCTGCTTAAGGCTCAAATCGTCGGATTTTTGCATGACATCGTGGAAGACACGGACATGACCCTTGACACCTTACGATGTTATGACATGCCATCTGACTGTATCCTGGCCATTGGGCGGCTGACAAAAACAAAAGGTGTGCCATACCCGGACTATTTGGATCGGGTTAAGCGCTCCAAGCTGGCAGCGGTCGTAAAAATTGCGGACATGACCCACAACAGTGACTTAACCCGGCTGGCCCGGATAACGGAAGAAGACAGAATCCGCCAGCTGAAATATTTGCATGCGCTTGAGTATCTGTCAGGCTTCACCTGTGAACATTGCCACCGGGCTTTCCCCTTGGCGAAGATGGGTGAAAAGGACACCGGGGATGGCAAGATCCTCTGCCAGGACTGTCAGGGTCAGCAAGGCCTAGTCAATATGCTTCTGATGTAAGCCAGGATGACTTCTGTCTGCGCCAGGATCCTGGCTTCGGGATCTTCACCCTCGATCAGGCTGTAGTTCGCGTTGTCCGACGCAAATCCCAGGTAGGCATAGCCGATGATCTTCCCGATTATTTCCGGATCGTCGACAGCGATCATGTTCTTGTTCTTCATCAGGATGAACAGCTGCTCGGTGGCGTCGAGCAGCACTTTCTTGTCGTTGATCGTGATCGCGCGTGCAGTCTGGTTCGTGTACTGCTCCATCATGATGATCCGGCTCAGCCGGACCAGTTTCTCGTTTTTCATCGATTGGGCCAGCGACTCTCCGATCATCTGAAACAAATGGACAGGTCCCAGCGCATCCAGCCGTTCCTCTGATAGCTGGACAACCTTGCCCGTGATGTACTGGCTGACATAATGGGCGTACATCTGCTTGAGGAGTTCATCCTTGCTGCTGAAGTGGTTGTAAAAGGCGGCGATGGATAGTCCCGCCTCGCGTGTGATCGCCCGAATGGACGTGGCCTTGAATCCCCTCTCCGAGAACAGGTTCAACGCTATTTCGAAAAGTCGCTCTTTGGTGCTCATTTTAGCTGCTCAACTCACTGCCATACGGGTACCGCCGGTCCTCTGGGCGGATAACTCACCCAATCTGTATCGGAATAACCAAGGACCAGAGCCCCGCCCACGCACTCATGGCTGGCGATATGCATGGCTTCACCGATCTTCCTGTCTTTGTCCAGCGCAATTTCCAAAAGTCCCATCCAGCACGACGCCAGGCCCAGGGCTTTGGCCATGAGGATACCATACGTCCCTGCGATCCTGATGTCCCCCTGGTAGAACGATTGGTGCATTCCCTTTTTTCTGTCATGGGTGATCACCAGCAGCACCTGGGCCCCCTTCAGGTAGGATACGTTTGAATTGTCGAGTAAAGAGCCGTTGCTGACGAGCGCCAGGCTGTTCTTGTAGCGGGTTCGGAAGGGAACGCCGGTGCTTTTCGTGTTTATGCTGATCATCAAAGCGGTTGACCGCTTGGCCAGCGGCGAATTTAACTTGTTCAGAACGGTTTTGTAATAGGCTTTTTGCAGTCTTTCGATCTCAGCTATTTTCGCCGGGTCGGCGAAGACATAGTAGTGTTTGTTTTGCTCGTTGCCCGCGCTGGGCGCGCGCATCATCGCCTCGATGACTTTTTCAATTTTCTCCTTTTCCACCGGCTTGTCCGCATACAGCCGGTCCGACCGGGATGAGAAGAGAAAGGAGCTGATGGTATCGGCGTCCGGGAATCCGTTGGGATACTGTATGGGCGCGCCAGACGCCGTCACTTCTGCCGGGTCCATGCCCGGGTTGAACGTGAAGGTGATGGCCCGTTCCGGGCAGATCGCATAGCAGTGACCGCAGGCGATGCATGCCAGTTCGTTGGTGAACGCCGGATAACCGTCCTCGCCCTTGGTGATGACATGGCTGTTGGCGCAGATATCCTCGCAGCGCATGCAGGCGGTGCATTTTTCCTTGTCGATCGTTTTTCTGACCATCGTGATTCACCCTTTCCCGCATGGAATAATGTGTATGAACGTTCGTTTATATTATTACACAAAGCTAAACATCGTGTCAATCCAGCGTATGTCCGCGGTCGTGCCCCGGTTCTGGTTACCGTTCTTCGGGATGCATCTGGATCAGCGCTTTGGGGTGTTCCTTACGGCGCAGCATGGCAAAGGCAGCCGGAAGGTCGTCGAGCCGGTACGGTTTTTCGATCGGATAGAACAGGTCCGCCTTGAGAAAACCGTTCCGAATGCTGCGGATAACCGCTTCGTGCGCCTCGATCTCCTTATAGCCGTCATGGTAGAAGCGGAAGGAATGCCGCGCGGCAAAGGGATTCAGTCTCATGTTGCGCCGGCCCTCGATGCCGTAGATGCCGACAACCGCATCGGCCGCCGCGAAGGGCAGATAAGTGTCCATCTGCCCGGTTGTGCCGATCGCGTCGACGATCAGGTGAAAGCCGGATCCTGCCGCGGCGCGCAGCCGGTCGGCCAGATTGTCGTCCCGGTAATCGATCGTGTCGTCTGCGCCGCATAAACGGGCCAGATCTGCCCGGTTTGCGCTGCCGACTGCGACGATTTTGTGCGCCGCTGCCGCCCTGGCATGGGCTACAAATGACAACCCGTTACCGCCGGACCCGATGACCAGCACCTGCAGACCCTCTTTTAGTCCCATGCGATGGATATAGGAATGCGTCTCCCGCCAGGTGATCAGCATCGGGGCGACAGTGTCGGGGATATCCTCCGGGATGACGGCGGACGGAACGCGCGGTCCGACCGTATAGCGCAGCATTTCCTGTTCTGAAAGACCATCGGCCCGCATCGCCGCATGATCAAAGACCAGGCCGTATTCTGCGTATCCGCCGCCAAACGAATGCAGTCCCAAGGCGGGAACGGGCGGCACACCGGTATTGGTCACCCGGTCGCCGACCTTGTAATGGCGCACCCTTTTACCGATTTCAAGCACCCGCCCGATGCTTTCATGCCCCAACAGGGTCGGGTACGGCGTTTGGATCACGGTGTTGCTGATGATGTGCTGGTCAGTCGCCGTACAGGTCGCGCCGTAGAGAATCTTGCAAAGGGCCGCATAATCATTGACGGCCGGCAGGGGGATGTCCTCGATGCTCAGCTGGCCGGCTGCGCGGACGATGGCTGCTTTCATAACGCAAACGCCTTCTTTCCTGCCTTTTGGAGGTTGATCCTAAGACCATTATAACCTTTACCCTTTGCATCAGCGAGATCACCGCGAGGCTATGGTGGCGGACAGGTCTTTTTGGTATCCTGATAGCAGCGAACGGTGAGCTTTTTGGCAGAAAGGGAGTGTGGCCATGCCTGGGAAAAGGCGCAAACGCGTTTGGCTGGCGATTGCCTGTGCCGCCTTGCTGGCCGTCCCGTTGCTTTATGGCCTGATTCGGGGCATCCGGCCGCTGGCCCTGTTTGCCAAGCCGGAGAATCCTGCGGCTGCGACCGCGCTGGTCTATAAACAGCTTCCGGACCGGGATCTGGAACTCGCGCTGTATCCGCCGACGCGAACGCTGTTTCGCAAGAGTCCGGTCCTCGTCTACATCCATGGCGGATCCTGGAAAAGCGGCACCCACCGGCTGAAAAGCAGCGAACTGGAAGGCATCTTCAACCCGATCCGCTCACTGGGGATCGCCGTCGTAAGCGTCCAGTACTCTCTGACCGACCAGAAGACCCATTTCCCCGCCCACCTCGAGGACGTGACCGACGCGCTTAAATTTATCGTCAATCAAGCGCAATACCACAACCTGGATGCCAATCGGGTCGGCCTTCTGGGCGCCAGTGCCGGGGCACACCTGGCGCTGCTGGCCGCATCCTCGGACATCCCGCTGCGCTGCGTCGTCGGCATCGCCACGCCGGTCGACCTGGTCGACTTGTCTGACTACAGCGCGGCAGAACGGGTCAAGATCGAAAAATTGCTGGCGGACTTCATGGGCGGGACATACGCACAAAAGCCCGAGTTGTACAAGCAAGGCTCGCCGATCGCCCGCATTCGGCCAGACTGGCCGCCCCTGTTCCTGGCGCACGGTGAAAAAGACGATCTGGTGCCCAGCGCCCAGGTTGACCGGTTTTACCAGGCAGGTGAGGATGCCGGCCTGGCGATCTCCTACATCCGGGTCGAGAACGGCCAGCACGACCTGAGTCCGGATCCGGGCGCCGAAGCGACGCCGTCCCTTGCGGTTGTGGTCCAAAAACTGCTGCTGTTTTTGCTCCGGTACCTGATTTTGTGATTGAAACGTCATTGTGGAGGTGCGTCATGAATCATCGCGAACGTTTTTGGGCCATTATGCACGACCAGCCGTATGACCGGCTGCCGGTGCTGCATTTTGGCTACTGGCAGGAGACCTTGCAAAAATGGTGCCGCGAAGGGCATCTGACAGAGGAGGAGCTGGAAAGTGTTTCCGACGGCAGCGCCGCGGAAACGTCCCTGTCTTGTAAGCTTGGCTTTGACTACAACTATTACACCTGCTATCACACGGCCAGCAACCTGTTCCCCGGATTCGAGCACAAGGTTCTGGAAGAACTGCCGGATGGCAGCCGCAAGGTTCAGAACAGCGACGGGGCGATCATCATCGAGAAGGACGGTGCCGGATCGATTCCTTCCGAGGTCGGGCATCTGCTGACCGACCGGGATTCCTGGGAAGCACATTACAAACACCGGTTGCAGTATTCGGAAGATCGCATCAACCTGGTCGAACTGGAGCGCCTCAAGCAGGAGGGCTGGGAGATCCCGCTGGGCTTGCACTGCGGCAGCCTGTTTGGCAACATCCGCAACTGGATGGGCCTTCTGGGCGTCAGCTACCTGTACAGCGACGACGAGCCGCTCTACGACGAGATCATCGACACGGTCGGCGAACTGTGCTTCCGCCTGGCCGAACGGGTGCTCCAATCCGGCGTCCGGTTCGATTTCGGGCATTTCTGGGAGGACATCTGCTTCAAGAACGGGCCGCTGGTCGTGCCGGAGGTTTTCCGCACCAAGGTCGGCCCGCATTATCGGCGCATCACCGATCTGCTAAACCACCACGGCATCGACATCGTCTCCCTGGACTGCGACGGCTGCATCGATGCCTTGGTGCCGATTTGGCTGGAAAACGGCGTCAACACGATGTTCCCCATCGAGGTGGGCACCTGGCGGGCCAGCATCGCGCCCTGGCGGGCCGATTATGGCCCGGCGCTGCGCGGAGTCGGCGGCATGGACAAGGTCGTGTTCTCCCGCGACAAGGCAGCTGTCGACGCTGAGATTGAGCGGCTGAAACCCCTGGTCGCCCTGGGCGGCTTCATTCCATGTCCGGATCACCGCATCGCACCGGACGCCAAGTGGGAACTGGTCCAGTACTACTGTGACCGGATGCGGCACACCTTTAGCTGATGCCGGGAACAGGTCTGAGACATTTCCCGGGCAGCTGCGTGTTCCGATCCGCCCGGAACTGGGTCTGGTAGAATTCATGATAAATACCATTGTTACGGATAAGGCTGTCGTGGTTCCCCCGCTCGGCGATTCGGCCATCCTGGAGAACCAGGATTTCATCAGCAGCGAGGACTGTGGAAAGACGATGGGCGATCAGGATACTGGTTCGGGAACGGATCAGTGGCTCGATCGCCGCCTGGATCAGGGCTTCCGAGATAGAATCAAGGGCGGATGTCGCCTCATCGAAGATGAGCACGGCCGGATCTTTGAGGAGAACCCGGGCAATAGACAACCGCTGTTTTTCCCCGCCGGAAAGCTTCAGTCCGCGGTTTCCGACCATCGTCTCATAGCCCAGAGGCTGCTGCTGGACGAAGGAATGGATGTTGGCTTTACGGCAGGCCGCCTCGAGTTCGGCCGCGCTGGCGTCTGGTTTGGCATACAGCAGATTCTCGCGGATTGTCCCCTGGAACAAATAGGTGTCCTGGGTCACGATCCCGACCCGGCTGCGCAGGTAGTCAAGGTCCAGCTGGCGGACATCGATGCCGTCGAAGGACACGCTGCCGCCCGTTGCATCGAAAAGACGCGGAATCAGGTTGATGATGGTGCTTTTCCCGGCCCCGGATGCGCCGACAATGGCAATGCTCTTGCCGCTGCTCAGGCTGAAGCTGACCTGCTTCAGGATGGGGTTGGCCGGTTCATAAGAAAATTCTACATCAGCGAAGCGGATCTCGCCCCGGGTCTTGTCCGGGGCGACCGCACCCGGCGCATTGCGGATTTCCGCCGGAAGGTCGAAATAGTCGAAGATCCGGGTGAAGAGCGCCATGGATCGGATCCAGTCCGCCTGGATGCCCATCAGGGCATTGACCGGCGTGTACATCCGGCTCAATAAAGCCACCAGCACGGTGATATCCCCGACAGTGAGCCCGGAATCATGCCGCATCATCAGGATGCCGCCCATCAGGTAGATGAGCATCGGCCCGATGCTGGAAAAGGTGCTCAGAACCACCCGGAACCAGCGTCCGGCCATCCGCTCGCGAATGTTGAGGCGGACCATCTGCTGGTTCGCGGCCGTATAGCGGCTGTATTCCGCCTGCTCGCGGCCAAACAGCTTCACCAGGAGCTGTCCGCTGACGGACAGCGTCTCATTGAGGATGCTGTTGATCTCGTCCTGACGGGATTGGGCTTCCCGGGTCAGTGCCCAGCGGGTCTTGCCCACCCGCTTGGTCGGCAGGGTGAACAGGGGCACCAAGACCAGCCCCAAGCTGGCCAGGATCCAGTTCTTGCTGTACATGGCAAAAACGGCCAGCCCCAGGGTGATGATGTTGGACAAGATGCTGGTCAGCGTATTGGAGATGATCTGCTGGACGCCGGAGATATCGCTGGTCATCCGGGTGATGATGTCACCCTGGCTGTTCGCGGTAAAAAACCGGTGGGACAGGGATAGCAGGTGGCGGTACATGCTGGTGCGCATGTCCAAGGAGATGTGCTGGGCGATCCAGGTATTGAGATAACTTTCCAGAACCCCGATCAGGTGGCCACCCAGGATCACGGCCAGCGAGAGGATGAGCAGCCGGATCAGGATGCCCAGGTTCTGTCCGATCAGGCCTTCGTCGATGATGCGGCCGGTCAGGATCGCCGGCAGCAGATGAAGCACGGAGGACGCCAGGATGCAGACCAGGACCAGCAGAAACGGCTTCCAGTAAGGCAGAAGATACTGGCCGATCCGGAGCAGGAGCTTTCGTGTGACCTTGGGACGGTCCGCTTTTTCCTCATCGCTGAGGAAGCTCCGGCCGCTGCGGGACGGGTTGCCCGGCCTCATTTCCACGGCGGTTCCCCAGCGGGGTTGTCCCCAGCCAACCCCTCGCCCAGTTTGTTGACAAGATCCGTCAGCTGCTGGATTTCCTCTTGCGTCAGGCTGTCACCGATCCGGTTCATCGCTTTGGCCCGCTCTGCGTGCAGGGTGTTCAGCCAGGCCTGACCGGCCGGTTCAATGGTAACCAGGAAGACCCGCTGATCCTTCTGATTGCGATGCCGGCGGATCAGCCCGTCCTGTTCCATGACGGCCAGCTTCTCATTCAGGGAAGCAGTCCGCATATCGAGTTGGACCGCCAGCTCCCGGGTCGGAATGCTGTTTCCCCCAGACAAAATTTTCAGGATCCGGTAGGTCCCCCGTCCGCTTTGACCTTTGGCCGGCCTTCGGCGCAGCTGGCGCATCAGGCGATCCAGAGCCGCCAGCAGGTCTTCGTTTTGCCGATGTGCGCCTAAATCGGGTTGATTGTGCTGCATATGTGATCGTTCCTTTCCTTTATGTCATATGTAACAATATTTTTAACAGGTACCTGTTATTAAAACTTATTATACAGAAGGTACCTGTTAAATGTCAAGGGAGAAAAAACCCTTTGCGGACGACCTCTATTCGTGCTACAATGGCTCGTTCCTGGCTCAACCGCACGTTCCGTGCCATGAAATAAAACCTCCATGAACGAAAAGAAAGAAAGGTGTCTCTTGGACAACATCACCTTCCCGCAATTGGCGCTGTCGCCGAAAACCCTGCAGGCCCTGCAGGACATGGGATTTGAAGAAGCAACCCCAATCCAGGCGGAAGCCATTCCGCTCATCATCGAAGGGCGCGATATCCTGGGCCAGGCCCAGACCGGCACCGGCAAGACCTGCGCCTACGGCATCCCCCTGATCGAGAAAACCGACCCGGAAGCGACCTATGTCCAGTACCTGGTCCTGTCGCCGACGCGGGAGCTTGCCATCCAGATCGCGGACGAGATGCGCGAGCTGACCAAGTACCAGGAAGGCATCCGTATTCTGGCCGTCTACGGCGGGCAGCCGATCGACCGCCAGATCCTGGCCTTGAAGAAGAGGCCCCAGATCATCGTCGGCACGCCGGGACGGGTCATGGACCACATGCGGCGCAAGACCATTCGCCTGGACCAGCTGAACGGCATCATCCTGGATGAGGCCGATGAGATGCTGAACATGGGCTTCAAGGAGGATATCGACGTTATCCTCGCCGACACGCCGGACGCGATTCAGCGCATCCTCTTTTCGGCGACCATGCCTGCCGGGATTTTAGAGCTGACGGACCGCTATCTGCACGACCCGGTCCATGTCCGTATCGTGCCCAAGCAGATGACGGTCAGCAACATCGAGCAGTTTTACATCGAAGTGCGCGAAGCCAGCAAGATCGAGGTCCTGTGCCGGTTGATCGAAGCGGAGCGCATCAAGCTGGCCCTTATTTTCTGCAACACCAAGCGCAAGGTCGATGATGTCTATGAAAAGCTGCAGACCCGCGGCTACTCGGCCGAAGCCCTGCACGGCGACATGAAGCAGCTCAGCCGCACCCGGGTCATGAACCGTTTCCGCAGCGGCGAAGTCGAGCTGCTGGTCGCGACGGATGTCGCCGCCCGCGGCATCGATGTCGACAACATCGAAGTGGTCATCAACTACGATCTCCCCCAGGATGAGGAGTATTACGTCCACCGGATCGGCCGGACGGCGCGCGCCGGCCGCTCGGGCAAAGCCTACACCTTTGTCGTCGGCCGTGAGATCTTCGACCTCAAAAACATCCAGCGCTTCACCCGCTCCAACATCGTCTGCACCCAGCCCCCGTCGCTGGTGGACGTGACCGAAACGCGGGTCTCCGACCTGCTGGACAAGACGCGGGATGTCCTGGCGGCCGGCGGCCTCGACAGTTATCTGAACGCTCTCGAGCAGTTCATCACGGACCTGACCGCCACCGCCAGTGACGACGCCTTCTACACGACGGCGGACGTGGCGGCCGCCCTGATCCAGCAGGCCCTGGGGCAAAAATTGACCCAAACAAACGAAATCGAATCCGTTGTCCCCTACGAGGAGATGATTGCCAGAAAGAAAAAATCCCGTGACCGCCTTTCTGGCGGAGGCCGCTTTGCCGCGGATGATGCAGACCGTGATTTTCAGGACGCTTTGCTGGGCGGCGATGCGATGCCGGACGACCTGGATGATGAGCCCAAAAAGGAAAAGAAAAAGCGGAAAAAGAAACTCGAGCCGGGCATGACCCGTCTGTTTCTCAACGTCGGCATCGATGACCATGTGCAGCCAGCCCAGATTGTCAAAGCTATTTGTTCGAGTTCGCCCGTGACCGGTAAGCAGATCGGCGCGATCGCCCTGTATGGCCGTTACACCTTTGTCGATGTTCCTGCTGACGCAGCAGCTCAGGTCGCGAAGGGACTCAGCGGCCAGAAAATCGGCAACCGGCCGGTTCGGGCCGAAGTCAGCGCGGCCGGAAAAAACGCTGCTGATTCAGACTTCGTCCCCAACCCCAGAAAGTCTAAAGGCGACTACGACATGCCAGGCAAATTCGGCAAGGGATCGCGTCCGGGGCACAAGGGTGACTTCAAAAAGCACAGTAAGGGCGGCAAGAAGCACGGCTCCTGACAGCAGTCCCAAGGGGCGTTATACTGGTGTTGGCAAGGGCCGCGTTCATTTTTGAGCGGTGCAGGTCAGGACCATGTTCGCTTCGACAGACCATAAAAAAACGACCGGTCCTGCCGCATGATAGGGGGCCATTCGATGGGCGGATACGCTGCGCTGCACTTGGCTTTTCGCCATCCGCAGCTGTTCTGCCGTGTCGGCGGGCACAGCGCCTCGCTGTTCCCGGATGCGTTTTCCGATACGAGCATATCGGACTGGCTGTATCCGGACGAGAAGACCCGCGACCGGCGGGATCCGATTCACCTGGCTGAGACAAGCAAACTGACCGGCCTTAAGGTCTACCTCGACACCGGTGCACCCGACATTAATATGGAAGGCAACGCCCTGCTGGCGAAAATCCTGCAAGAAAAGGGCATATCCTGTGAAAATCACGTGTTCCCGGGCTCCCACAGCCGCTTCTACTGCACCACACAAACCCAGGCCGTTTTACGGCCAAAAAAAGCCTCAAAAAGGCCAATTTTGTCTCATATTTTCCATTATTTT
>JAAZFW010000423.1 GCA_012511525.1 Clostridiaceae bacterium | reverse complement strand
GTAACGTCTGGGTCTCGGCGGCGATCCGGGCCAGGTGCCGGATGTTGAACGGCGAGTCAGCATCTTCCTGCCGTGGATCGGTCAGGAAACAGACCGCCAGCAGGATGCAGGCCAAAAGCGCGGCCATAATCAGCCAGAACGCGGGTTTTCTGACCTGAAGCACGTTCTTGATCCGCTCTTTGACACCCACTTCGCCAAAGGCCAGCGGACAGACAGTTATCTGGTGCCGCGGCACGCTGCAGGCGAGCAGTGCCTCTGAATATGCTTTTCGATCTGCCGATATCATCTTTTTGACCACCCGCTCGTCGCAGGCCAGCTCGATGTCGCGGCTAAGCAGGTGGTAGGCCAGCCAGACCAGGGGGTTGAACCAATAAACGGTCAAGAGCAGGTAGCCGACCGGTTTTATCCAATGGTCGCGCCGCCGGATGTGCGCCTGCTCATGACGGACGACTGAATCCAGGCTGGCGCCATCCAAATCCAGAGGCAGATAGATACGCGGCCGGAACAGGCCGAACACGAAGGGGGACGCGATCCGCGCGCTTTGCCAGAGATTGCCCTCAAGGCGTACGGCATCCGCGACGCAGCGGCGCAGGCGAACCGTGCTGATGACGCTATGCAGCAGCAGGACAGCGACGCCGGCAAGCCAGACGGCAGCCGCGACAGTCGTGATGACCTGCAGCGGGCTGGCGCTGGCGCCGACAGATGGGGCCAGGGACTCGGAAAGGAGCGGGTTGACCGTCTGGTTGACGATGGGAAAGCCGCTGTGGATCGCCGGGATGGCGTCCTGCAGGACGGCCGGGCTGATCGTCTCCCGACTCGGGATCAGGCTCAGTACGCTCTCCCAGGAAAACGGCCAGGCCAGGCGCAGGCCGACCAGAGACCACAGGACGACCCGGATCGCCTTGGGGGCTTTGCGGAACACGAAGCGCACCGCGATCACGGCCAGGATCAGCCAACTGGCCGCGATGGCCATGTTGAGGATATCCAAAAACAGCGCGTCCATCATGCATCCTCCCCGAAGTCATCGAGCAGGCGCCGAATCTCGGCCAACTCGTCCGGCGAGAGGTCTTTTCGCCGGGTAAACGCGGCGATAAACGCCGGCAGCGAACCTTCGAAGGTCGTCTCCACAAGTTCGTCCAGTTCGGCGGCCTGCGCCTCCTCTTTGGAGACGAGCGCGCTGACCGTAGCGTTTTCATTTTTCACCACGCCGCGCTCCGACAGCCGCTTGATCACCGTGTACGTCGTCGCCTTACTCCAGCCAAGCTCCTTTTTGCACAGCCTGACCAGCTCGGTGCTGTTGACCGGCTCGTGCGCCCACAGGATCAGGCAGAAACGGTATTCGCTGGCAAATATCTTGGGTGTCTTCATCGGCAAAAACCTCCAGGTTGAACCTGTTAGACCCTGACATAAGTTTAATCCGTTAGACCTCGGCTGTCAAGGTTCTTTCAATGCGTAACCAGGAGAACCGCACCGCGCCGGCACAGACGGTATTCTGGTAGCAGCGAGGAGATGAGCGCATGAAAAAAGGAATCGTTAGCCTATCCATCCTGGCCGTACTGCTGCTGACGGCCTGCACACCTGCGGTGCCGCCGACGACCGGATCGACGACGACGACAACAACGACCCGGCAAACAACGACAGCCGCGACTACGGCTGCGACAACTGCCGCCACCACCACGCCTTCTAGCAGCACGGCCCCCGCAACCGAACCGGTCAGGCTGCCGCCGGTGGAGACGAACCCGCCCAACACCGATTATGAGCCCTTCTTTGCCGGCCAGACCCGGGCGGCCGGCACCGCGACGACAACCCCGTACACGGTCAGCATTCTGGCTGAGGGTTTGGCAAGCCCGTGGGCGGTCACCGCCCTCCCGGACGGCCGTCTGGTCATTACGGAAAAAGCCGGCACGATCCGCATCGCGACGACGGACGGGAGCCTGAGCGGGCCGATCGGCGGCCTGATCGCAGTCGACAGCCGCAGCCAGGGCGGCCTTTTGGATATCGCCCCGGCGCCGGACTTTGCCGACAGCCGGATGCTTTACATGACCCTGGCCGAAAAAACCGGCCGAGGGTCGCTGACCGCCGTGGCCCGCGGGCGCCTGGCGGACGACGAGAGCCGCCTGGAGGGCGTCGAGATCATCTGGCGTGCCGTGCCCGACTACGATAACGGCATGCATTTCGGCAGCCGTCTCGTGTTCGATCCGCAAGGTTTTCTCTTTGTCTCGACCGGTGAACGCTCCGACCTGGCCACGCGCCCGATGGCCCAGCAGCTTGACAATGGTTATGGCAAGGTGGTTCGCATCACGGCCGACGGCCAGCCGGCGCCGGGCAATCCCTTTATCGGCGAAGAGAATGTTCTGCCTGAGATCTATTCGTACGGGCACCGCAACGCGCAAGGCCTGGCCATCCATCCCGTGACCGGCGCGTTGTGGATGAGCGAAATGGGCCCGCGCGGCGGCGACGAGCTCAACCTGATTCTTCCCGGGCGCAACTACGGCTGGCCCGTGATCAGCTACGGCATCGAGTACTCCGGGCAGCCCATACCGGGGGCCATAACCGTCCGGGAAGGCATGGAACAGCCCGTGTACTACTGGGATCCCGTTCTGGCACCCAGCGGCATGGCCTTTTACTCCGGCAGCCAGATCCCGGAATGGGAAAACAACCTGTTCATCGGGGGACTTAAGGGCCAGCACATCGCGCGGCTTGTCATCACAGACGGCCGGGTTGAGGCCGAGGAACGCCTTTTGGTCTCAGAAGGCCAGCGCTTCCGCGATGTCGCGGCCGCACCGGACGGCGCCCTTTATGCCGTCACCGACCAGGGCCGGCTGTACCGGATCGGGCCAGATGCCTGATGGCTGACGCCAACGTTGACCGGCCAAACCGCGCACAGGTTACAGCAGGCAGACCGTGATTCCCTCAAGATAGGGCCATAACAGGTTCAGGAGGATGAAGCGATGAATGAGGTGGGACAAGACGCAATCCGCGTTATGGCGGACGCGATGCACGATCTGGTCGGCGGGATCGCCCGGAAAGCGGGCATGCCGGAGGGCAAAGCCGATTTTCTGGCGGACATGCTGATCCAAAATGACTTGCGCGGCGTCTTCAGCCACGGGAGCCGGCAGATCGCCACTTATGCCGTGCTGATGCGCGACGGCCTGATCAATCCGGATCCGCAGCCGGCCGCGGTCAGCGACAGCCCGGCGACAATCGTTGTCGACGGCGACGGCGGGCTGGGCTATTTTGCTGCCGCCATGGGCGCTGAAAGCCTCATCGCCAAGAGCCGCAGCCTCGGTATCGCGGCGGCCGTCACCCGCAACCACGGCCACATCGGGGCCGCCGGGATCTACGCGCGCCAGATCGCAGAACAAGGCCTGATCGCCTATGTGACCTCGGGTCACCAGCTTCACCTGAACCCGGAGCAGTCGATCATGCGGGCCGCCGGCGGTTCGCCGATGGCCTTCGC
>JAAZFW010000422.1 GCA_012511525.1 Clostridiaceae bacterium | reverse complement strand
TCGCGATCAATGAAGTCTTCTCCCACGGCGGGCTGCTCGACTACCTCTACCTGGGCATCAAGCTCGGCATCTATCCGCCCCTGATTTTCCTCGGCATCGGCGCGATGACCGATTTCGGCCCCCTGATCGCCAACCCCAAATCCCTGTTGCTGGGCGCAGCTGCCCAGCTGGGTATTTTCCTGGCCTTCTTCCTGGCCCTCTTCCTCGGCTTTACACCGGCCCAGGCCGGCGCCATCGGGATCATCGGCGGCGCCGACGGCCCGACCGCCATCTTTGTCGCCAAGTCGCTGGCGCCTGAGCTGCTCGGTGCCATCGCCGTCGCCGCCTACTCCTACATGGCCCTGGTCCCGGTCATCCAGCCGCCGATCATGCGCCTTTTGACGACGCGCCGCGAGCGCCAGACCGTCATGGCCCAGCTGCGTCCGGTCTCCCGCACCGAGAGGATCATCTTCCCGATCGCCGTTACACTGCTGGTCGCCCTGATCATCCCGGACGCCCTGACGCTGGTCGGCATGCTGATGCTGGGCAACCTGCTCAAGGAAAGCGGTGTCGCCGAACGGCTGGTCAAGACCGCCGCCAACGAGCTGATGAACATCGTGACGATCTTCCTCGGCATCACGGTCGGCGCGACCGCGACAGCCGAATACTTCCTCAACACGAGCACGCTTTCGATCCTGGCCCTCGGCGTCCTGGCCTTCATCTTCGGGACAGCCGGCGGTGTCTTGATTGGCAAGCTGATGTATGTCCTGACCAAAGGCAAGGTCAACCCGCTGATCGGTTCAGCCGGCGTTTCCGCCGTGCCGATGGCCGCCCGCGTCTCACAGAAGCTCGGCCAGCAGGAAAACCCGGCCAACTTCCTCCTGATGCACGCCATGGGCCCCAATGTCGCCGGTGTCATCGGATCGGCCGTGGCCGCCGGCATCCTCCTGATGCTGCTCAAGTAAGCCGGCTATGAAGTACGTCATTTTCCTCGGCGACGGCATGGCGGATTTGCCCGTGCCGCAGCTGGGCCAGCGCACGCCCCTGATGGCCGCGGTCAAGCCCAACATGGACCGCATGGCGAGCGAGGGGCTGGCCGGCATGATCAAGACGGTGCCCGAAGGCATGAACCCGGGCAGCGACACCGCCAACATGGCCGTCATGGGCTATGACCCGCGCCGCTATTACACCGGCCGATCACCGCTCGAGGCGATCAGCATGGCGGTCGAGATGGCGCCGGACGACGTGGTCTTTCGCTGCAACCTGGTCACCTTGTCCGACGAGCCGGTTTCCGGCGACGCGCCAGAGCGCTTTTCGGCCCGCACAATGCTGGACTATTCGGCAGATGAAATCGGCAGCGACGAGGCGGCCCGCCTGATCGAGCAAGTCAACGAAGCCTTTGCCGATGACACGATGCGCTTTTACCCGGGCAAAAGCTACCGCCATTGCCTGGTCTGGAAAAAGGGCGAAAAGGCCATGACCCTGACCCCGCCGCACGATATCCTGACGCGGGTCGTCGGGCCCTACCTCCCTTCCGGCCCCGGCGCGGAGCCGCTCCTCTCCATGATGATACAGTCGGCCCGTTTTCTGCCCGGCCATCCCGTCAACCGGGCCCGCCAGCAGCGCCGCCTGCGTCCGGCCAACGCCATCTGGCTATGGGGCCAGGGCACCCGGCCGAACCTGCCCGACCTGGCCCGCCAGTTGCATCTGCGCGGATCTGTCATCTCAGCAGTAGACCTGGTCCGGGGCCTGGGTATCTGCGCCGGCCTTGATGTCGTCGAGGTGCCCGGCGCCACCGGCAACATCCACACGAACTTTGCCGGCAAAGCCCGGGCGGTCATCCAGGAACTGGCCCGAGGACAGGATTACGTCTATGTGCATGTCGAAGCGCCCGACGAATGCGGACACAGGGCCGAGATTGACAACAAGGTCCGTGCGATCGAGTTGATCGACGAGCAGGTGATCGGCCCGGTCTGGGCTTACCTGGAATCGCAGCGTCTGGCAACCGGCGAACCGTACCGCCTGGTCGTCCTGCCCGACCACCCGACCCCGCTCAGCCTGCGCACCCATACGGCCGACCCGGTTCCCTTTGCCGTTTTCAGCAGCGCCGGCCGTGATCATCGGCCGGCTGCCGCCTACGACGAACAAAGCTGCGCCCGCACCGGGCTGGCGCTGAACACCGGACACGAGTTGCTGCCGCGTCTGATCAGGCAGGGATTTCGCGAATAAGCCATCTTCCAGCCCAAACACAAAAGCGCCGCCGGCAACCCGGCAGCGCTCTTTATTATGGCCTCGTGAACGATTTTTTTATTTTTACTGACAGTGGTACATCGCCGTCGCGGCCGGACGATCGAGGAATACGGTCACGTTCGCGTGCAGCTGAAGTACCGATCCGGGGCATTGCGGGTCGACCGGATTGCAGACCATGCCTCGGACAGCCCGGGCCTTTTCGGCGCCGGTGACCAGCATAAGGATCGCTTTCGACTGCATGATCGTGCCAATGCCCATCGTCATCGCCCGGCGCGGCACATCCGACGGGTTGGCAAAAAAGCGGGCGTTGGCGTTGATCGTGTCTTCGGTCAGGTCGACCACGTGTGTCCGGGTCGCAAAGAAACTGCCGGGTTCATTAAAGCCGATGTGACCGTTGCGTCCCAGGCCAAGCAATTGCAGGTCGATGCCGCCGCGGGTGTTGATCGTGCGCTCGTAAGCCAGGCTCGCCGCCTCCGGATCCTTGGCCATGCCATCGGGAATGTGGATCGCGTCCGCTGGATGTTGACTTTGCCAAACAGGTTTTTCATCATGAACGCGCGATAGCTTTGCTCATGGTCACCGGCAAGCCCCAGGTATTCGTCCAAATTGAAGGTGGTCACATGATTCCAGTCCAGGATGCCTTGCTTGGTCAGCCGGACCAGCTCCTGGTAAGCCAAAACCGGCGTGCTGCCGGTAGCCAGACCGATAACCGAATCAGGATTCTTGACGATTTGGGCCCCGATCACCAGCGCAGCAGCCTGACCGGCCTGCGCTTCGTTGTCAAATACACGTATGTTCATGATCTTTTCTCCTTTTTCTGCAGCCTCTGACTGCCGGTTTAACATCCAAATGTGATTCTACCACGACCCGCGGCACTTGTCATGGTTTAGGCACCGACACCCCGGAAACCGCCATCAGGAGAACATCGACACCGGGCGTGCCGGCGCTTCGGCAGCTGATCGCGGCAATTGGGCAGTCGGGGGATGGGTTCACCCACTCGTATGCGAGCAGCAGGATGTCCTTCCCGGTTTCGGTCTTGGCCTGGACAGCCGGATCGGCCATGTATGTCGCCGCGTACCCCTGGTGGCGGTAATAGGGATGGCGCAGCGGATCGCCGTAGCGCCTGGCCCAGTGCCAGATGTTGCCGGCATATTCGACCGGAATGTCCAAGGTCCTGCCATCGGCGTAACGGACCGAGTAGACGCCGAGCTGGCTGAGCGGAACCCAGGCCTGCCGCACCGCGGCGTCCGAGGCCGCGTGCAGGAAGGCGAGACGGTCGAAACAGCCCCCGACCGGAATGTCCAGCGGCCGGCCGGTGAGACGCTGCGCGCCGGAACAATCAAAAGCGCCTGCCGGATAAGGGGCGTCGCCCAGTCCCGCCGGTTCAGGGCCCGAACGGTCTGCCAGCCAGAGGCGCAGGGCGCCCGGAAGGCCATCGTGCAAGGGCGGCACAACCGACAGCGGCGTGACGCGCCTTCGGTCCCGCCTCAAGCCCGGACGCCCCCGCAACGCCTCGCGCAGATCAGGGATGCGGCGCTGGATGATCTCGGCATACACAGGGCGCGCCGACTCCAGGTAACGGTCTGACCACAGCATCTCGGCGCTGTACATCAGGTCGAACAGCTTACCCTTCTTGGCCAGGGTGTATTCGTCCAGGCGGCACCAGGTGGAGACCTCGCCGCCGGTCATGCCCGGTTTGGCAGCCCGGCTGGCGTAGCGCGGATAATGGCTGGAATAGAGGTTGCCCATGACCACCTCAAAGCCGTGCGGCAGCAGGTGGTCTTCCATATCCAGGTCGAGATGGAAGTACCAGATGAAATCGAGCAGCACGATATCCCGGGGCAGCCGGTCGATCGCCGGGTGCGTCCGGTAGCGCTCGGTCGGCTGGAGCATATCCGACCAGATCATCATGCCCAGGCCCTTTTGCTTGAGATAGGCGTAAAGCCGCAGGACATGGCGGGCGAAAAGCTCTGCCGGGTCCTGACCTTTGCAGCGGGGGCAAAGCGCCAGCTGGTACACCTCGTCGTGCCCCATGTGGACATACCGCTCCGGCTGCACGACCTCGACGATCTCGTCGATGATGTCGCAGATGATCGTATAGCTCGTCTCGTGGGACGGGCAGGTGGAATGGTGGTAGAACGTGCTGGGCGGCTGGTCGGCGGCACGTGTGTCCAAAGCACCGGTCCGGACTTGCTCCGCCGCAATTTCCGCGATTTCGGGATGTGCGCAGGTGATGTACTGGACATGGCTTAGCGACTGCACCTCGGGGATAACCGTAAATCCGAGGGATTTGGCGTATGCGACCAGCTCACGCACCTCGTCTTTTTCCAGCAGGCCCCCGCCCGCGACCATATTGCCGTGCGGAAAAGCCGGCCAATCGCCGCGGCTGGCCGCCTGGTTGGCCTGCAGCCAGGCCTGGCTGATTTCGGGATGCCGATCGAAGCGCATGCCGCCGGCAAATTCGATGAACAGCGTGTTGTAGCGCAGCGGCAAAAGCACATGGCGTAGCAATCGGCGGTAAAAGTCGAACGACTCCCTGGGCGGCAGGCCGAAATGGAAGCCGCGCATTCGCTTATACGGCCTGTCGCGGACTTGACCGAGGGGGATTGCGCCGCTTGTGGCCAGCTGGACAAGGGTGTCGCAGGCGTACAGCAATGCGATCCGGCTGGAACCCGTGAGTTGAACAGACTGCTCTGACACCTCAATCGCATAGCTTTCGGGCTCGCCTGCCGGATCCAGATGCAGGACAATCGCAGCCTGATCCGCCGGCTGCAGGGCGGCTGTCCCGATCGGA
>JAAZFW010000421.1 GCA_012511525.1 Clostridiaceae bacterium | reverse complement strand
TGGACGCTGGATCTGCAGCTGACCCAGCGCCGGGACACGCTGTGGGCGCCGGCAGGTTTTGTTGTTGCCGAAAGCCAGTTTGTCCTGGCCGAGGCCGTTCGGAAGGACGATTTGCCTGCCATGTCCGGCCTATATGCCGTCGAGGTGGACCACCGCCTTCACATTACCGGCGAACAGTTCCGGGTCAGCTTCGATACCCGCCGGGGCTTGCTGGCCAGCTACACCTGGCAGGACCAGGTTCTGCTTAAGGAGGGCCCGCGCGTCGCGCTCTGGCGCGCCCCGACCGACAACGATCAGGGCTTTGCCCACGTAGCGGACAAATGGCGCCAGGCGCGCCTGGACCATCTGCAGGAGCGGCTGGTTTCCTGCTCATGGACGCTTGGCTCGGACCGGATCGTCATCCGCTGTGAAAAGGTCCAGGCACCGCCGGTGCTGCGCCCCGTCTGCCGAACGGTCAGCACCTACACCATAACCGGCGACGGCGCGATTCGCCTGGACACGCAGTTTACCCCGTCAACAGATCTGCCGTACCTGCCGCGCATCGGTTTGGAATGGCAGCTGCCGGGCGAAATGGACCAGGTTTCCTGGTATGGCCGCGGCCCCCGGGAAAGTTATCCGGACAAGAAGCGCTATGCCAGGATTGGCCTGTGGCAGTCGCCCGTCGCCGATTTGCATGAGCCCTATGTCCGTCCGCAGGAGAACGGATCGCATGAGGATTGCCGCCACCTGACCGTAACCGATGCGCGCGGCATCGGATTGTGCGTGGCCGCCCGCGACCATTTTGCGTTTACGGCCCACGACTACAGCCACATGGATCTGACCGGGGCGGAGCACGACGTTGCGCTTGCCCGCGACCCGGAGACGGTCTGGCTGACGATCGATGCCGCCCAGTCCGGTCTGGGCAGCAACAGCTGCGGCCCCGAACCGCTGCGGGAATACCGCCTGATCCCGGAACCGGTCGGCCTGTCAATTTTGCTTAAGCCCTGCGGAAACGGCCTGCACGACGTTTTTCGCCTGGCCGCACGTTGGCCCCAAAAGCCTTCAGACCAGAAATGATGATAAAAATGCAATAGAAATGTAATGCTTCCCCGGTGCATCTGGCTTATAATGAGCGTACTAGATATTGTGTTGACGGCCTCATAAGCCACTACATCTTGACGTAATGACCACTTGCGAACGCTCATGAAAAGCCAGTCACCGGGAGGAGCAGCACCATGATAACGCAGATCAGGAAACGAGACGGGCGCATCGTACCCTTTCACCGCGAGAAGATCACCTGGGCCATTTTTAAGGCGGCAAATGCCGTCGGCGGCGATGACTGGTCGATCGCCGAACGGCTGACCGACCAGGTTATCGGAATGGCTAACGCCCGTTTCCCCGACGATGGTGCCGATGTGGAGAGCATCCAGGACATCGTCGAGAAGGTTCTGATTGAAAACGGTCATGCCAAGACCGCCAAGGCATATATCCTTTATCGCGAAAAGCGGCGTTCCGCGCGCGAGGCGAATGCCCTGATCGGCGCCACTATCGACATGTTTTCCGCTTACCTGGGCGATAACGACTGGCAGATCCAGGAGAACGCGAACACACAGCGCTCGATCAACGGCATGAACAATTATGTGCGCGAGACCTTCACCAAGCAGTACTGGCTGCACGAGGTCTACCCGACGGATATCCGGGACGCGCACCTGTCCGGAGACCTGCACCTGCACGACCTCGGCTTTTTCGGCCCGTATTGCGCCGGCTGGGATCTGCGCCAGCTGCTCGCGGACGGGTTCGGCGGCGTTCCCGGCAAGGTGGAGTCCAGCCCGGCCAAGCATCTGCGTTCGTTTCTGGGGCAGATCGTCAACTCCACATTCACCACGCAGGGTGAAACGGCCGGTGCCCAGGCCTGGTCCTCGTTCGACACCTATTGCGCGCCGTTTATCCGCTATGACAAGCTTGACTACAGCCAGGTCAAACAGGCGCAGCAGGAGTTCCTCTTCAACATCAACGTCCCCACGCGGGTCGGTTGCCAGAGCCCGTTCTCCAAACTGAACTTCGACATTGTCGTGCCGCGGACACTCAAAGACGAACCGGTCATCATCGGCGGCCAATATATGGAAGAAGCTTACGGCGCGTTCCAAGCCGAGATGGACCTGTTCAACCAGGCTTTTTGCGACGTCATGCTGGAAGGCGACGCCCACGGGCGCGTTTTTACCTTTCCCATCCCGACGATCAACGTGACGCGCGATTTCGACTGGAACAGCCCGGTTGTCAACCGCTTCATGGAAATCACCTGCAAGTACGGCATCCCGTATTTTTCCAACTATGTCAACAGCGACCTTTCACCGGAGGACGCCGTTTCGATGTGCTGCCGCCTGCGCCTCGACACCACCGAACTGCGCAAGCGCGGCGGCGGGCTTTTCGGTTCCAACCCGATGACCGGCTCGATCGGAGTCGTGACGATCAACCTGCCGCGCATCGGCTACCTGTCACGTTCCGAATCGGAATTTAAAGCCAGGCTCTGGCGCCTGATCCACATCGCCAAGGACAGCCTTGAACTGAAGCGCAAGACGATCGAGGAACAGACTGGACGGGGCCTGTATCCTTATTCGGCGCATTATCTGCGCGCGATCAAGCAGCGGACCGGATCGTACTGGACCAATCACTTCAACACCGTCGGCATCGTCGGCATGCACGAAGCCTGCCTCAATTTCCTCGGGGAGGACCTGGGGTTGACTTCTGAACAGGGGCAGGCTTTTGCCCAGCGCATCCTCAACTACATGCGGGATCAGCTCAGGCAGATCCAGGAAGAGACCGGCCACTTCTACAATCTGGAGGCGACGCCCGCCGAGGGGACTAGCTACCGGCTGGCTAAGCTGGACCGGGAAAAATACCCGGATATCACCTGCTCCGGCGACGATATCCCCTACTACACGAACTCCAGTCAGTTGCCGGTCGGCTTTACCGATGACATTTTTGAGACGCTCGATCTGCAGGACGATTTGCAAAGTCTCTACACCGGAGGGACCGTCCTGCACCTCTACCTGGGCGAGCGGATTGCGGATCCGGAAGTCGCCAAGCGATTGATCCAGAAAGTGTTCGAGAACTACAAGCTGCCGTACATCAGCCTGACGCCGACGTTTTCGATCTGCCCGGATCACGGCTACCTGTCAGGCGAGCATTTCACCTGCCCGGAATGCGGCCGTCCGGCTGAGGTCTGGAGCCGCGTCGTCGGTTATCTGCGCCCAGTGCAGAACTATCATAAGGGAAAAAAGGAGGAATACCGCCAGCGCATCAAGTATGTCGTCAAGGCCAGCGAACTGGCATGATTCCCGTCGCCGGACTGGTCAGAACATCAACGGTTGATTTCCCGGGGTTTCTAGCCGCAGTCGTTTTTGTGCCGGGCTGCAATTTCTCCTGCTTCTACTGCCACAACCGGCGTTTGCTCGAACCGGGCGGCGAACAGATCGCGCCCGAGGAGCTCATGGGGTTTCTGAACCGGCGGCGAGGTCTGCTGGAGGGCATCGTGATCACGGGCGGCGAACCGCTGCTGCAGCCGGAATTGCCGGATTTTATCCGTCAGCTCAAGTCGATGGGCTACAAGGTCAAGCTGGACACCAATGGCAGCCGGCCC
>JAAZFW010000420.1 GCA_012511525.1 Clostridiaceae bacterium | reverse complement strand
GACGCTGGAAGCCATCACGGGTGCGGAGTACAAGCTGGATGACGGCGCCTGGCAGACCGACTTGGCCTTCACCGGTCTGTCGCCCAACACAACCTATAACCTGTATGCCCGCCTGGCTGAGACGGCCTCGCACCTGGCCTCGCCGGAGAGCGCCGCCACGACGGTGACCACGCTAAAGAGTGCCCAGACCGCGCCTGACGCGCCGGTTGTCGCCGAACTGACCGACACCGGCGTGACGCTGGAGGCCATCACGGGCGCGGAGTACAAGCTGGATGACGGCGCCTGGCAGACCGGCCTGGCCTTCACCGGTCTGTCACCCAACACAACCTATAACCTGTATGCCCGCCTGGCTGAGACGGCCACGCAGTTGGCTTCGCCGGAGAGCGCCGCCACGACGGTGACCACGCATAAGAGCACCCAAACCGCACCGGCCGCGCCGGTTGTCGCCGAACTGACCGACACCGGCGTGACGCTGGAGGCCATCACGGGTGCGGAGTACAAGCTGGATGACAGCGCCTGGCAGACCGGCCTGGCCTTCACCGGTCTGTCACCCAACACAGCCTACAGCCTTTACGTTCGCCTGGCTGAGACGGCCACGCACCTGGCTTCGCCGGAGAGCGCCGCCACGACGGTGACCACGCATAAGAGTGCCCAGACCGCACCGGCCGCGCCGGTTGCTGCCAGCATAACGGAAACGGCCGTAACCTTGGAACATGTCGTTGGTGCCGAGTACCGGCTAAATGACGGTGCCTGGCAGATGAGTCCGGAATTTACAGGACTTACGCCCGATACGACATACCGCTTTTATGTCCGCCTGGCTGAGACCGAAACGCACCTGGCCTCACCAGACAGCGCTGCGCTGCAGATCACGCTGGAGATGCCGCCGCCGTCCGGCGAACAGAGATCCTGGCCGGTTCTTGCGCTGGTTGGACTGGCTTTGATCGGGCTTGCCGCGGGTCGCATCCACCTGAGAATCCGGCAGAAGAACCAAACACGCTGACGCCCAACCGTAGGCAGCTTCAGGATAGAAACGACCGCCAGGCGAATCTCCCGTTCTGGCGGCCGTTTTGCGTCCAGCATGGCTGATGTGCGATCAGGGACGGCCTGACTTTTTATGCCCGAACGCAAGCCAGCGCCTGTCGCAGTCTTCAATCACGAATTCGTGATTTTGATAATCTGTGTGGTGAAGCGGCTGGATCAGTGTAACCCCGGCCCTGGTCAAGGCGTCCTGCAAGTCTTGGAGCTGATCTGCGTAAAGATAGGCGTCATAGCCCGTGCCATACAACTCGCGATTCGGCACGACTTCCTGTTTGACAGCATGAATGAGGATAATCTCGACCTCATCACGGTACAAACAGACATGCGGCTGTTCACATTGCAGGTGGAAGACAACCCGAAAACCCAATTTGTCCTGATAGAACGCGGCTGTCCGCTTCATATCCGCTGTTGGGAAAATACAGCTTAATCCGGTTACCGCCATGGTTCCAGCCACTCCAATCGCACCATTGTGCCTTCCGATCGCCTGACAAGGCGGTTTAGCCTGCCGCACGCGCGTTCCATTCCAGGCGGCGCAGCCGCAGCAGCGTCAGATAGGTAAACACCGCAATGCCGCCGACGGTGATCGCGACCGGGCCGATCCAGTCCCCGAACGCGGGCAGGGCCAGCTTTTGGGCTTCGACCAGCAATCCGGTCGGCAGGTAGGCGTTCAGCTTCAACAAGCTGCCCAGCGCGTAGAGGCCATAGGTGGCCAGCAGTGTCGTAAGCCCGGCCGCGATCGGCTTCTTGAGCAGGGCGCCGGTCAGCAGCAGGCCAGATAGCATGAAAACCGTGAACAACCCCTGCAGCAGGCCGCTGACCAGGACCGGTGCCAGACCGACCGTGAAGTCGAAAAGCAGGCCGGCGTAGAGATAACAAACCAGAAGCGATAGTCCCGGTAACAGCAGCAAGGCCAGACCGAAGACCAAAAGTTTTGCCAGGACGATGCTGGCAAAGCGCTTGCCGGAGCAAAGCGGCAGCACCAGCGTGTTGTCGTGGATCTCCTGGGCCAGCAGGCCGCAGAGCGTCAGGGCGATGACCAGGCTGCCGATCTCGAACTGGTCGCCCATATAGCCGAGCAGGACGCCGCGCTGGGTCATGTCCATCATCTGCTCAAGCGTCTCCATCGTTAACCCCGGCATCTGGCTCATCATGACCTGGGG
>JAAZFW010000419.1 GCA_012511525.1 Clostridiaceae bacterium | reverse complement strand
TTGGGAACTGGACACCTATCTGCGCAAATACTAAACGGCTGCCGGCCTGACGCGTCCAGATCTTAAGCTGACCGTCCTGAAAGGGGGAGAGCCCGTGCGACAACTGATCGTTGCCTTCAACGACCAGCAAGCCGCCGGAACGATCCGCCAGGTTTTGCTGCGCCACGGACTGCCGGTCGCGTCGGCCTGCCAATCCGGCGCACAGGTCCTGCAGCAGGCCAGCCTGACCGACGGCGGTGTGGTGATCTGCCCGTATCGGCTGGTCGACATGACGGCCCGGGAACTGCTTCATCTGCTGTCGGACAGCTTCGATCTGCTCCTGCTGGTCCCGCCCCGGCAGCAGGGCATGCTGGTCGATCCCGGCCTTTATGCCCTGACCTGGCCGGCGCAATCCCAGCAGCTGGTCCAGGCGGCCCGGCAACTGCTCGAGACGCGCCAGCTGAACCTCGGACGCCAACCGACACACGCGGCGCGAACGCCGCAAGAACAAAAAGTGATCGAGCAGGCCAAGTATTTGCTGATGAATCGCCGCCATTGCAGCGAAGACGAAGCACATCGCATGTTACAGCAAAAGAGCATGGCGCTGGGCCTGCGTCTGGCTGAAACGGCCCTGCTGCTGATCGACCCGGACCGGGCAGCGGCAATCGAGAAGGACAGGAGAACAAGATGACCCGAATCGCGTTTACGAAAATGCATGGGATCGGCAACGACTACATCTATATCGATGCGCTGTCGTCCGCACCGCCGGATCCAGGACGGCTGGCCCGCCGGCTCAGCGACCGCCACTTCGGGGTCGGATCGGACGGGCTGGTGCTGATTCGGCCGTCCAAACAGGCTGATTTCATGATGGATATGTACAACAGCGACGGTTCGCGCGGCCTGATGTGCGGTAACGCGATCCGCTGTGTCGCTAAGTATGTTTTCGAGCGCGGCCTGACCGAGCGCCGCCAACTCGCGATCGAGACACTAAGCGGCGTCAAGAGCCTTGACCTGCAGATCCAGGGCGGGCAAGTCGGTCTGGTGACCGTCAACATGGGTCCGCCCGAGTTCACGCCGGCGCGGATCCCGGTGCGCTGGCAGGACAAGAACATGGTCGACGAACCGATCGCCATCGCCGGCCGGTTGTACCCCTTGACGTGTTTGTCGATGGGCAACCCGCACGCCGTCGTCTTCCAGGATGAAATCGACACGCTGGATCTGCCGCGCCTGGGTCCGGCCTTCGAACACCACGCGCTGTTTCCCGATCGGGTCAACACGGAGTTTGTCCAGATCGTCGACCGCCGACGGCTCAGAATGCGCGTCTGGGAGCGGGGTGCCGGAGAGACCCTGGCCTGCGGGACTGGCGCCTGCGCCGCACTGGTGGCTTCCGTGCTGACGGGGCGATCGGAGCGGCAGGCAACGGTTTGTCTCAAGGGCGGCGAGCTTTCGATCACCTGGCAGAAGCAATCAGGTGATGTGCTGATGACCGGTCCGGCCGCGTTCGTTTTCGACGGCTGGATCGACCTGGACGAGGAGGGTGAACATGCTTAAGGTCAATGAACATTTTCTGCAGCTGCCCGGCAGCTACCTGTTTTCGGAGATCGCCCGCCGCGTCGGCGCCTACCGCGCGTCGAAGCCCGAGGCAGACATCATCTCGCTGGGCATCGGCGATGTGACCCGGCCGCTGGTGCCATCGGTCATCCGCGCGCTGCACGAAGCGGTTGAGGAACAAGCCGGCGAAAAAACCTTTCGCGGTTATGGCCCGGAGCAAGGCTACGGTTTTTTGCGCGAGGCGATCGCCGGGCATTACGCTCGTCGGCGCCAAGTCGCGCTGCAGCCTGACGAGATCTTTGTCAGCGACGGGGCCAAGAGTGACACGGGCAACATCGGCGACATCTTTGCTCCGGATGCGGTCGTAGCCGTTTGCGACCCGGTCTACCCGGTATATGTCGACACCAGCGCCATGACGGGCCGGGCCGGCACTTACGGCAAAGATGGACGCTGGAGCCGCCTGATCTACCTGCCTTGCTCCCGCGACAACGGGTTTTGCCCGCAGCTGCCAGGTCCGCATGACCCGGTTCCCGACCTGATCTACCTGTGCTTCCCCAATAACCCGACCGGGGCTGCGATTAAGGCGGACGCGCTCCGCGATTGGGTCGATTACGCCCTGCGCCACGGGTCTGTCATCCTCTACGACGCCGCCTACGAAGCGTACATCACGGAGGATATTCCGCACAGCATCTTCGAGATCGAGGGCGCCAGGAGCTGTGCCATCGAGTTCGGCAGTTTTTCCAAGCTGGCCGGTTTCACGGGCTTGCGGCTCGCCTTCACGGTGATGCCGCACGACCTTCGCGTCGGCGGCGTCAGTTTGAATAAACTTTGGAACCGGCGCCAGACGACCAAATTCAACGGAGCCTCCTACCTGGCCCAGAAGGCTGGCGAGGCGGTCTACACCGAGCCGGGCCAACGCGAAATCGCGGAGGTTATCGCCTATTACCAGCAGAATGCCCGCCAGATCCGCCAGGGCCTTAGCGACCTGGGCCTGGAGGCTTCCGGAGGCGTCAACGCCCCCTACATCTGGCTCAGAACACCGGACAATACCAGCTCGTGGGACTTTTTCGATACGCTGCTCCAGCAAGCCCAGGTGGTTGGAACCCCCGGGTCTGGCTTCGGCCCCGGCGGCGAAGGCTACTTTCGCCTGACCGCGTTCGGCAGCCATGCCCGCACCGCCGAGGCCATGGACCGCATCCGCCGCCTGTTCGTCGGCTGACCTGTGAAGATGGAAAAGTATTGTTTGACAGCGAAAAATCGCGCGATATATAATAGGCAGGGCTAGGCGCTCCGCAGCTTTTCGGAGCGCCTTTTCGTGTTCATGGCCAGTTTTCTGGCGAAGGAGGTACAACGTGGTCAAGGCTATCGTGGGAGCAAACTGGGGTGACGAAGGCAAAGGCAAGCTGACCGACCTGTTTGCTGAGACGTCCGATGTGGTCATCCGCTTTCAGGGCGGTGCGAACGCCGGTCATACGATCATCAACCCCTATGGCAAGTTCGCGCTGCACCAGCTGCCCTCCGGTGTATTCTACCCGCACATCACCAACATCATCGCCAATGGTGTGGCCCTCAACATTCCGGCACTGCAAAAGGAAATCGACGCCCTGCTGTCCGCCGGCGTCCCCAGGCCCCGCCTGCTGATCTCGGACCGCACCCAGATCGTCATGCCCTACCATATCCTGTTCGACCAGGTCGAGGAGGCCCGCCTGAGCGAGCGCCAGTACGGCTCGACCAAATCGGGTATTGCGCCGTTCTACGCCGATAAATTCGCCAAGATCGGTTTCCAGGTCAGCGAACTGTACGATGACGGCGTCCTGGCCGCCAAGCTCGAACAGGTCCTGCCGCTCAAGAACACCTTGCTGCGCCACCTGTATCACCAGCCCGAACTCAAGGCCGGTGAGCTGCTGTCTGACCTACTCGCCTGGCGCGAAGCGATCAGACCCTACGTGGCTGACACCTTTGCTTTTCTAAGCCAGGCACAACGGAAAGGGAAGAAGATTCTGCTCGAAGGCCAACTCGGGGCCTTGAAAGATCCGGACTTTGGCATTTATCCTTATGTTACCTCTTCGTCGACCCTGGCCGGGTACGGTTCTGTCGGCGCCGGCCTGGCTCCCGGCAGCATCACGGAGATCGTCGCGGTGGTCAAAGCTTATTCCAGCGCCGTCGGTGCCGGGGCCTTTGTCAGTGAGATCTTCGGCGATCAGGCCCACGAGCTGCGCCAGCGCGGCGGCGACGCGGGAGAGTACGGCGCGACGACCGGCCGGCCGCGCCGCATGGGCTGGTTCGACGCCGTCGCGACGCGTTACGGCTGCCATGTCCAGGGCGCGACAGCGGTCGCCCTGACCGCGATCGACGTGTTGTCTTACCTGGATGTGATCCCGGTCTGTGTCGGTTATGAGATTGAGGGCCAGGTGGTGCGCGACTTCCCGGTGACGACACGCTTGAACAAGGCCCGCCCGGTCCTGGAAATGCTGCCCGGCTGGAAGACAGACATTCGCGGGATCCGCGAATTCGGTCATCTGCCGGCCGAAGCCCAGGCTTATGTCCGGTTCGTCGAGCGGGAAATCGGCGTTCCCGTCAGCTATGTCTCCAACGGCCCGCGCCGTGACGAGATCATCCTGCGCTGAGCAAGGGGGACCAACGATGCAGAACGAATCGATCCTGGTGCTCGATTTTGGTGGCCAGTACAACCAGCTGATCGCGCGGCGCGTGCGCGACCAGCACGTCTACTGCGAGATATTGCCTTGGAGCACTTCCCTCGAACGCATTCGCGCCGGCCAGTACCGGGGGATCATCTTCACGGGCGGGCCCAGCAGCGTCAACGACCCGCGGGCCCCGGTCTGCAGCCCTGAGCTGTTCGAGCTGAACATTCCGGTCCTAGGCATCTGTTACGGTGCCCAGCTGATGGCCCATCTCCTGGGCGGCGCCGTCAGACGCGCGGAAAAACGGGAATACGGCCGCGTCCCCCTGACGCTGGACACCCAAAGCGCCTTGTTCCAGAACCTGCCCGGCGATACATCCTGCTGGATGAGCCATACCGACCAGATTAGCCGCCTGCCCGGGGGATTCCAGGCAACGGCCCATACGGCGGCCTGCATGGTCGCCGCCATGGAGAACACGGCCCGGAAGCTTTACGCGGTGCAGTTTCATCCTGAAGTCGAGCATACGCCTGAAGGCCGGCAGATGCTGCACCATTTCCTGTACGACGTCTGCGGCTGCACCGGACGATGGCAAATGACGGCTTTTGTCCAGGAGTCGATCGCCAAGCTCAGGGCCAAGATCGGGCAAGGCCGGGTCCTGTGCGCCCTGTCCGGCGGGGTCGACTCCAGCGTCGCCGCGTTTTTGGTCCACCAGGCTGTCGGCCGTCAGCTGACCTGCATCTTTGTCGACCACGGTTTGCTGCGCAAGGATGAGGGCGACCTGGTCGAACAGGTTTTCACCGAGCAGTTCGACATGAACCTGATCCGCGTCAATGCCCAGGAACGCTTTCTCGGCCTGCTGTCCGGCGTCGCCGACGCCGAAACCAAACGCAAAATCATCGGCGAGGCGTTTATCCGCGTCTTCGAAGAAGAGGCGCGACGCATCGGCGAGGTAGACTACCTGGTGCAGGGAACGATCTATCCGGATGTCATCGAAAGCGGAACCGGCGACGCCGCGGTGATCAAGAGCCACCACAACGTCGGCGGGCTGCCCAGCGTCATCTCGTTCAAAGAGATTGTCGAACCGCTGCGTGACCTGTTCAAGGATGAGGTGCGCCAGGCCGGTCTGGCGCTTGGCCTGCCGCCGGCCATGGTCTGGCGCCAGCCGTTTCCCGGACCTGGGCTGGCGATCCGCGTGATGGGCGAAATCACGGCGGAAAGGCTTGCCATCCTGCGTGAGGCGGACGCCATCTTCCGTGAGG
>JAAZFW010000418.1 GCA_012511525.1 Clostridiaceae bacterium | reverse complement strand
CCATCCGGTCGTTTTCCAAATACATGTCCAGCGTCAGCAGGCGCTCTTCCTGGGTCAGCAGGTCGACGGATGTGAAATAACGGGGGTCGGATTCAGAGCGGTCATACATGCTGGTGACCGTCAGGGACAAGTTTTCCAGGGCCTCAATCAGGACCGGATCCATCGCCATCTCATCGGACAGCCCCGGCATGCTGACGCCGAGGTTGATCCGGCTGCCGCCATGGATGTCGTTCTCGGAGATGTTGCCGACCCGAACCAGGTCCTCGACCAGGGCGGAGGCATCGTCCTTGAGCTGTTTGCTCTCGATCGAGAGGTACATCGCCTTGGGTCCCAGGATCATCCGTTTGATCGTCTTGCCGGCCAGGGCGTAAACGGTGCCGCCAGCCAGGACGAGCACCAGGACGACGATCAGGGTGATCATCAAACCTTTGCGCTTGCGTTTAGGCGGCGCCGGCGGCGCGGGCTGCCAAGCCGGCTGCCAAGCCGGCTGGTAGGGCTGCTGATAGACCGGCTGGGGCGGCGGCGCATAAACCGGCGCCTGGTAGGTTTGCGGCGTTTGGGGCTGCGGTGCGGGTTTGTTGACCGGCGTCCCGCAGTTGGCGCAAAACAGCGCGCCTGGCTTTAACGTCTGATGGCATGTCTGGCATACGGGCGTTGCCGGTTCCGGTGCGGCTTTGGCGCCGCAGTTGGGGCAGAAGAGACTGCCGGCTGGAAGTTCGTGGCCACATTTTTGACAATTCATGGCGTTCTCCTTTTTTATCCATAGGCGGAGGGATGTCGCACTGTCACGGTTGGATCGGCGCCGGCCGTACCGGGAATCATGGCTTGACCACATGGTGACAGCTCGATTATAACCGTTCGGCGAAACCGGCACAACATGAATCTGTGCCCGGGATGCGCAAAAGACCATCATTTGCGGGGAAATCATGGCGGCTGTTGCTTCATAACATGCATGTTTCCCAGGGCACCGGACCGATTACGCTGTCTCAGGCAAAGATTCAAAGCGTGCCTGGGCCAGGACCGTTCACATATAGGATGCCGCGCTTTTCATCGAGCGTAACACCAAAACCAGGTGCATCCGGCACAACGATCGTGCCAGCCAAAAGAAGAAGCGCATCCACAATGAAAGATCTGACCCGGCGCCTTGTTCAATGGAATATTCCTGGCAGAATGCGCAGGACGGCGCCGCTGCGGCAAAATGCATCGTGGCATGCATGTCTATCCAGCGGGATCTGTTGTGCGGGGCTTGCAGGATACCAAAGGCTTCGCACAAGGCAGCACCCTTGTTCATCATGGCCAGGCCGCCGCATTAAGATGCATCTATCGCCAGGATCTGACAAGCACCGCTTGCGATCATCCGTTTAATCTGGAACAGGTCCCACTCCTGCCGCTGTGATTGACGGGCACGCCAAGTACGACTGCTGCTTAGCATGGAACTCAATATTTTTATCAGAATCAAAAAATACGGAATCATCACTTTGTTGCAACATCCGAGAAACAGACCTTGTTTACTATTTTTGAATTATAGATACAAATATGATACCATGAGGATGAATTTGCGGGAAGGAAGCATATCAATGCCCGATTATGATGAGCTGACCAAGCAGTGGCGGCAAAGCCTGATTGAGCGGATCATAAAGGCGCGGACAGACCAGAGGTTGACGCAGGAGCAGCTTGCGAAAATGGTTGGGACACAGCGTTCCAGCATTTCCCGGCTGGAGAGCGGTTCGCACAATCCCTCTCTGGATTTTCTTTTGAATGTCGCCGCTGCGCTGCATATGGAATTGGATTTGGTTCCAAAGGTAAAGGAGGACACGACTGCCATAAAAAACCTCTATGAGCTTCGCTTGTATGATACGCCTTTGCTGGCATTCAAGCTGGAGGAGAAGGGCATCAGCCTCACGGCGGAAATTACGCATGTGCCGAATGAACAAAAGCATTTGCTGCCTCTGGATTTGCAGCTAACCAATGAGGGCGTATTAAGCTGGCTGAGACATCGGGTGATCCCGAAAAGCCGCGCTTTTGTGGAGGAAATACTAAAGACGCTGGGGCTTTCTGTGGGAAACACCAAGGGCATCATCGACGTATGCAAGGGTCTATCCCTCAACGACAGCTTTTGGGTGGTTCCCAAGGGTTTTGCCGGGACGTTTGCGGAATACAACCTTTATGAGAACGAGTTCTCGGAAATACTGTCGCTGGTCGCGTACACGGGCATTGGGCAGAGCAACCGGGCCTTTACCACTTCGCCCGAGCTGACCACAGGTGGTATGCTGCCCAAGGCGTGGCACCGGCTGGAGAACGGGGAAATCTATCTGTATAAGGGCGGCACCAGCGGCGCGGCCAACACTGGAAACGAGCCATACAGCGAGTTTTACGCCTGCCAGATCGCCAGGGCCATGGGCCTGAACGCGGTTTCGTATGATCTGGAACGTTGGAAAGGCATTCTTGCTTCCAAATGCAAATTGTTTACCGACATCAACACCGCCTTTATCCCTATCGGACGGCTGGTGCGTTCCGGCGGCCTGCAAACTTGCCTTGACTACTGCGCCGAATTGGGCGAGGATTTTCTGGAGACCGTTCACAGCATGCTGGTGTTTGACGCCGTGATCTACAACGAGGACCGGCACTTCGGCAACTTCGGCATCCTGCGGGATAACCACTCAGGCGCAATCATCGCCCCGGCTCCTATCTTCGATAACGGGCTTTCGTTGTTCAATTTCGCCATGCGGGACGACATCGCCCACCTGGACGAATACGCGAAAACGCGTTTCCCCGCGTATGGGGATATTTCCTTTGAGCGTATCTGTTCCGAGGTCATGGGCAAGACGCAGGCGCAGCAGCTTCGCCGCCTGATCGGGTTCGAATTTGTCCGTCACCCCTCTATCAACTGGCCGGAGGAACGGCTGGAGGCCATTGAAAAGCACACCCAGCGCCGTGTGCGTCAGCTTTTGGGACTTTCTCGGCAGAAGGATGCGCCGCACCTGAAACGGTAGATGCTCTACGGATACGAAGAACCTGACAGAATAAGTCTACACTGACATGGATCAGCATACCTATGTTGCGTAGCAAAAAAGGTCCAGAGACCCATTGGAATGCATCATGAACATGAGCCAAAACGAACGGCACCGATTCCTGTCTGGTCGATCTATCTGGTTTTGCGTCGTTTCCATGGCAGTATCGACGAGGTTCGATTTGTTTTTTGAACAGAGCCTGCGACCGGCAGATGATAGTCCGTGTACCGTCAAGGAGAACCTGCTGCTGATCCAGCAACTTGGGCTTGACGTTTTTTGCAGCTGTACGAAAGGCATAATCGCCGCTGTCTATGGCAGACACACCATCACACTCGCCATCACCGCATGGATACTCTGGCTGGTGTGATCCAACCGCCGGCCGGATTACATAACCGCTGAAAAATCAACGGTGAGCTCCGATTGGCCGAGAAGACTTGTGACTGGTCGGCAATCGTGTCGTGTCAGAGGTTTCGGATATCGAAATGAGTCGGGCTGGCCGGCAGATGGCTGCTGGCCAGCGGCAGGCAAACCAGGTGGTAGGGAAGGCGATAGCGCGAATGTCTGGCCAGCAAGGCGTAATCGGGATCCTTGCGGCTGAGGCAAAGGCCAAGCGTGTCCGCCCCCTCATGCTTTGCCAAACGTCGGGCGCTCTCGAGCAGAACCGGCCAGTCGCGGTTGTCCGCCAGGTCCAGGCCGGTGAAAAAGAAACTGCGCACCACATCGCCCGTTTTGGGGATATGAGGCAAGGCCGCCAGCTGCCGCAACGGCTGCAGCAGCGGCCGTGCCAGCCGGTAAACGGCCGGGACATGCAGCACGCGGTGTTGCTGGTCGCCAGACGCGTCATAGATTTTCACGCTCGAGCGCCCGGCGGTGATCTTCATCTTGACTTTTCCATCCTCCGGCCCCGTGTCCAGGGGGAACAGGTCCTGGAGCATTTCCCGGCGGGCTGTCGCGGTCAGCGCGGCCGGCGCTGTTTCGATCCGGGCAACGCCCAGGTCAACACGCAGCGGCGGACGGCGGACCGGGAAGAGCAGGCAGTCGACGGTATCGCAGACCTGGGCGCCGATTCGCCTGCTCAGCGACAGCGAGCGCTCGTTGTCGGCCTTGACGTACCCGAAAATAAAATCGGCTCCGGCAGCTTGGATCTGCCCGCGAAGCGCCTGCCACAGCTCGAACATGTGTCGCTTAAGGCCAGATGCTGCCTGGCCGTTGGCCCGCCAATCAAACACCATGGCGCCCAGGGCCGGCTGCCCGCCGCAGATCAGAGGCTGCAGCGCCGCGCACATGACGCCGAGCAGCGCTTGGTGATGTTCATCCTCGGCGACCAGGCAGATCGTCCGGCTGAACCTGTCGGCCCGGACAAAGAAGTGGCGCCGCTCGCTTTGCAGCTGCACGCCGCGGCCTTGCGGCGCGTGCTGTTCGATAGCCATCAGGCGATCGCTGTCCGCCGGGCAGGCATCGCGAATGATCATGGAACCTCCAGGTGACGGAAGATAGGGTCAAGGTCACCCGATCACCCTACCATATCCGAAACCATTTGTCTGCAGATGGTCGTTTGGATTATGATGGAGACGAAGAACCGGGAGGTGATCTGCCATGAGGCTGTTCGGCCGGTATTACCGCAGCATCTGGGTTGACGAACAGGATGCCGAAACCGTCTGCGTCATCGACCAGCGCCATTTGCCCTACCAGCTGGTCGTCGAGACGCTGCGTACGGCGCAGGATGCGGCTGCGGCGATCCGCGACATGCATGTGCGCGGCGCCGGCCTGATCGGCGCGACGGCCGCCTACGGCGTTTACCTGGCGGTCTGCCGAACCAGGACCGATCCGGGCGAGGCGGCCAAGTCCGCCGGCCGTATGCTTGCGGCCACGCGCCCCACGGCGGTTAACCTGACCTGGGCGGCCGACCGGGTCTTGGCGGCGGTCCGGGCTGCCGGAAATCCGGCAGATGCCAGGCAAGCCGCTTTTTTGGAAGCCGGCCGGATCGCCGAGGAAGATGCGGCCAGCTGCCAGGCCATCGGCCGGTTCGGCGCCGACATCCTGGCCGGGATATCCCGTATGGCCGACCGGCCGATCAACATCCTGACCCACTGCAACGCGGGTTCGTTGGCCTTTGTCGATTACGGTACCGCGACCGCGCCGATCTACGAGGCGCACCGCCGGGGCATCCGCCTGCATGTCTATGTCGATGAAACGCGCCCGCTTAACCAGGGCTCGAAACTGACCGCTTTCGAACTCGGCCAGAACGGCGTCCCCCATACCATCGTCACCGACAACGCCGGCGGGCACCTGATGCAGCACGGCCTGGTCGACGCCGTATTGGTCGGCAGCGACCGGACGACGCGGACCGGTGATGTCGCCAACAAGATCGGTACGTACCTGAAGGCGCTGGCCGCCCATGCCCATCATGTCCCGTTCTATGTCGCGCTGCCGACATCCAGCATCGACTGGCAGCTGGCGGACGGTGTGCGCGAGATCCCGATCGAGACACGAAGCGAACACGAAGTCTTGTCGATCACCGGCCAAACCGCCGACGGCCGGTTGGAAACCGTCCGCCTGGCTCCGCAGGACAGCAAGGCGGCCAACTACGGCTTCGATGTGACACCAGCGCGTTTGGTGACGGCCCTGATTACGGAAAAAGGCGTTTGTGAAGCATCTGAAACCGGCCTGAGACCGTTCAGGCCGGACAGAGCAAGATGAGAAGGAGGAACTGATTATGCTGCCCGTGAACAGCCCGGCCCCGGATTTCATCCTGTCCGACGCCGACGGCAAGCCGGTCTCCCTGTCCGATTTTCGCGGCAGGAAAGTCGTCTTGTACTTTTACCCCAAGGACAACACGCCCGGCTGTACCAGCCAGGCCTGCGCCTTTGCCGAGCGCTATGACGTGTTCCAGGACAAGGGGGCCGTCGTTATCGGCATCAGCAAGGATTCGGTCGCGTCCCACCGCCAGTTTGCCGATCGCTACAATTTGCCGTTCATCCTGCTCTCGGACCCGAATCGCGAGGTCATCGACCGCTATGGTGTCTGGCAGGAAAAAAAGATGTATGGGAAGCCGGTTATGGGTGTGGTGCGCACCACCTATGTCATTGACGAGCAGGGCCTGATCATCAGCGCCGAGGAAAAAGTCAAGGCGGCTGAGAACCCGGCGGATGTGCTCCTGTTTCTCGACCTGCCCGGTTAAGGATCGAGTCCCAGGATAAACCCCTGGTGTCGGACCGACTGCAGGATCTTGGCCCGTTTTTCCAGCGATTGCGTCAGCCGGGTGACTACCTGGCGGCTGAACGTGTCGCTGCGCCTGCCGTTGTCGCGCAGGTCGTAGTAGACGTGCATCTCCTGGTCATAGGCTTCAAGCAGGGACGGATCAAACGCGTTATGATCGTAGCGATCGGAGAAGACTTTCATGCTGAGCGGCAGACGCGGCTTAAGCTGCGGTTCCTGGGCGGGATAGCCAAGACCGACGCCGACGACCGGGAATGTCAGTTCCGGCAGCTCGAGCAGCTCGATCACCTGGTCGGGGTCGTTCAGTAAGCTGCCGAAGAACAACGTGCCAAGACCGAGTGACTCGGCTGCGACCACCATGTTCTGGGCGGCCAGGGCGGCGTCTGTGAACCCCTGAAAAAAACGGTCCATGTCGCGCGCAGCCGTCAGGTGGCAGTCCTGGCTGGCGGCGATGCGGCTGTTGCGGTACACGTCGACCACAAAAACCATCAGCTGCGGGACCGCCGCGATGTACGCTTGGCGGCAGATCGCCGCAAGCGCCTGACGCTTGACCAGGCTCTGGATCCGGATCACGCTGTAAGACTGCATCCCGGTGCTGGTGGCGGTCCGGTTCATGACCGCGAATAACTCGGTCATGGTCTGGTCATTCACCGTCTGGTCCGAAAAGGCCCGGATGGTTCTGTGGGCTAGCTGCCTGGCGATGGTTTCGTTGCTCATGACCGTTTCCCCCGATCAAAGACAGGATTTACATCCATTGTAGCAAATATGCCGCGCCGTCATGCTAAAATGAGAAGAACCGATCACGATGGCGCGCCGCAACGGCAGAAAGGGACAGACAGATGCTTAGGGATGACCAGCAAAACCTGATGGACACCGTGGACACTTATCGGCAGCAGATTCTGGATGCCGAGCGATTTATCTGGCAGCACCCGGAAACCGGCTACCGGGAATGGCAGTCGTCGGCCTACATGGAAAAGGCCTTCGAGGCCCTGGGCTATTCCCTGGTCAAAGCCGGTGACATTCCTGGTTTTTACACCGACCTGGATACCGGCCGGCCAGGCCCGCGCCTGCTGATCCTGGCCGAACTGGATGCCCTGGCCTGCCCGACCCATCCTGAAGCGGTGGACGGCAAGGCGCATGCCTGCGGGCACCATGCCCAGTGTGCCGCCCTGCTCGGGGTCGCGGCCGCCTTGAGCCGGCCCGGTGCCCTCGACCGCCTGAGCGGTTCGATCCGCCTGATGGTTGTACCGGCCGAGGAACTGATCGAGATTGCCTGGCGCGAGTCGCTCCGCCAGCAGGGCACCATCCGCTATTACGGCGGCAAGGTCGAGTTCATGCGCCGCGGGTATCTCGATGGGGTCGACCTGGCCTTCATGTTCCATACCACCAGTGACAACAAAGCTGATTTTGGCTGCAACGCCGGCGGCAACGGCTGCCTGGCCAAGCGCGCGCTCTACCATGGCACGGCGGCGCACGCGGGAGGCTCCCCCCACGAAGGCGTCAACGCCCTGTATGCGGTTCAAACCGGCATGCAGGCGGTCAACGCCCTTCGGGAGACGTTTCGCGACGAAGACCACATCCGCGTGCACCCGATCATCACGGCCGGCGGTGCCTCGGTCAACATCATCCCGGCGGACGTGCGGTTGGAAAGCTATGTGCGCGGGGCCACCCTGGACTGCATCCGCGAAGCCAACGGGAAGGTCAGCCGCGCATTGGCCGCGGGGGCGGCAGCCCTGGGCGCCAAGGTTACCCTGATCGACCGGCCGGGTTATGCCCCGCTGAACAACGATCCGCGCCTGATGGAGGTCGCCAAGACCTGCCTGACGGAACTGGT
>JAAZFW010000417.1 GCA_012511525.1 Clostridiaceae bacterium | reverse complement strand
TTCGCCATGCTCGTTCTGGAAAAAGAGCTCTCCGCCGTCTACCCGGAAATCGACCTGGTCACGACACCCGAGGGCAATCTGGTGGCCATGGTTCACTCCAACAACTGCACCTCGGATTACGACGCCTGGATCGGCCTGTTCGGCGAAGCCGTCAAGGCTCTCGGTTTTTCCGTCCCCAAGTACCAGCTCTACGACACCTTGCTCGGTCTGGCCCTGCAGGGAGAACCGGACGGCGGCGGCCTGCTCGCCTACGGTTATGTATCGGGCGAACACATCACGGGCTTCACGGAAGGCCGGCCCTTGTTCGCGCGTATGCCGGGCAGCGTTTTCACACTGGCTAATTTCATGCGTACCCAGCTGTTCACATCGTTGGGTGCCCTGCACGCCGGCCTTCGGATCCTGCTGGACAAGGAAGCGGTCAAAGTGGACGAAATCCGCGGCCACGGCGGCTTTTTCAAGACACAGTCTGTCGGTCAGCCGATCATGGCCGCCGCAACCGGGATTCCAGTCTCCGTTCTGGAGACCGCCGGCGAAGGCGGCGCCTGGGGCATCGCCCTGCTGGCCGCCTACCGGGCGCGCCAGTCACGCGGCCAGTCTCTCTCCGATTACCTGAACACTCAGGTCTTCCGGGGCAAGACCGGTTCCGTCTGTCAGCCCGACCCGTCCGATGTCGCAGGATTTGCGGCGTTCTTCACACGCTACATGGCTGGACTGCCGATCGAACAGGCCGCGGTCGATCATTTGAGGGGCTAAGCCGTCAGGACTAATCCAGCTTCAGCTTGCGGTACTGCTCGAGCAGCGCGATAAAGCGCTCCGGGTTGCCCCCGGTGTCCGGGTGGTACTGTATGGCCAGCTGGCGAAAACGCTTCTTGATCGTTTGGGCGTCGGCGTGGCCGGGCAGCCCCAGGTAGACCAGCACCTGCGGGTCATAGATGGACGCGTTCATGATCCCGTTCTCGCGGTAGAAGCGGTCGTAGACCAGCAGCACATAGGCCGCAATCACATCCTGAAGCGTGTCCGGATCCATATTGACCAGGCTCTCCAGGGTGTAGCGCGCCTGTTTGCGAGGGGATGAATCCAGGTTGAAATACTGATCCCAGACCAGGCCGGAAGCGCAGATCAGGCGAGGGTCGCCGGCAAAGCCTGCCTGCCCGAAGCGGATCTTGATCTCCAGCTTTTTCAGCTTACGGATCCGCCGCTTGATCGCGTCCTCGGCCTCTTTTCCGCCCGGAGTCAGCATCATTCGTCAGCGGCCGGCCTGTTCGACCATGCGGATCAGCTGACGCCCGATGTCGTGCATAAACCTGGCCGCCGTTTCTAAAAACTCATCCGGGAAGCCCTTGAGGAAATTGTCCGACTCGAGCGTCATTTCGCCGCTGTACTGGATGTCCGCCAGCGCTTTCGTGATCGATCCGAAGTCCATCTGGCTCATGAACGGCGCCGTATGGGTGTCTTCCAGGCCGTTGTTATCGTGGACATGCAATGCCTGGAGCCGGTCATGGCCCAGCTGGCGGATCATGGCGGCAGCATCCTCGCCGACCAGGCCGCAGTGGCCCAGGTCAAGGCAGGCGGTAAAATAGCGGCTGTCCAGCCGATCCAGGTAATCCGCAAAGCTCTCGCCGGTGCTGCAGACATTGGGCACGATCCGGGTACCGGTTACGTCATGGCCCCACATGTTCTCCAGGGCCACCTTGATCCCCAGCTGTTCGCACAGCGGCTGCAGCCGGTGGTAAAGGTCGAGGTTGAGCGCCAGCTGCCGGTCAGGATCCGGCACGGCGATCGGGTGCACGACGATCGACTTGGCCCCCAGGACGGCGGCAAACGCGACAGCCCGGGCGATTAGGGGCGAGATCGCTGTGTTATACGTCTCGTTACCGGCGATATAGGATGGGAAAGGCGCATGGGCCTGGTTGCAAGGGATACCGGCCTGGTCGGCAACCTGGCGCAGCTCACGGGCATAGGTCAGATAATCATCGCCATTCAGCGGATGGCCTTCCTGGCTTGGGTTGGTGAACATGGAATAATCGTAAGCATCATAGCCGACCCTGGCCAGGGTCCGAATCGCTTCGGCATCGCCCAGGCGATGGGCCAGACCCGCTGTCTGTGTCGATAAAATCATGTCTTTTCCTCCCGGCAGTCGCCTGTTTTGCGCGGCAGCCGCGATGCGCCTGCTTTTTTTCTTATTATACAAAAAACCAAGATCAACGGCAGCCCGATTCTGGAAACAGGAGTTGATCCAGCAGCAGTCGGGCGCCGCCGGCCAGTGCCGGCTGTCCTACGGTACGGGCGGCATAGCCCCATCGACGGTCAGGGACGCCAGCTGCCGTGAGCACGTGTGCCGATACGAAGCGGTTAATCGGGTCCAGCAGCAAATCGCCGAGCACCAGCAGGTCGCCGCCCAGGACCGCAGCCTGGAGATTAAGCAGGTTCAGCACCGAGACGATGCCCGCGGCCAGGGCCCGGGCCGTTTCCCCGATTGCTTCGAGAGACAATGCGTCACCGGCCAGGGCGGCATTGCGGATCAGGGCCAGGTCAACCCGGTTCAGATCGCCGCCGCACAGCGTGCGCACGCGTGTCTCCTGGCCGGCCAGCAGCCCGGCGATAGCCCGTTGGATCAGGGCCGGCACACTGGCCAGCCGCTCCAGGCAGCCCCGGTTGCCGCAGGGGCATTTCGGCCCGTCCAGATCGATTGTCATGTGTCCGATTTCGCCCGCCAGGCCGTCCGCGCCCCGGATCAGCCGGCCGTCCAAAACGATCCCGGCGCCGATCCCGATCCCGATGTCCATATAGAGCAGGTGGTTGAAGCCCGTTTCGGCCTGGAAGTCCTGCTCGGCATAAGCGCACAAGCTGGACTGGTTTTCCAGCAGCACCCGCACATGGGGAAACCGCTCGCGCAGCTGGCTGTAAAACGGATTGTCCGCCGCGACCGGCAGCACCGTCGATTTGACGACATAGCCC
>JAAZFW010000416.1 GCA_012511525.1 Clostridiaceae bacterium | reverse complement strand
CAAATGTGAGCAGAAAGAGGCGTATATGCAAGAGACCATGAGCGGAAAAGAACGCATCCTGGCCGCCATGTCCGGCCAAATCCCCGATCGCGTGCCGGTGCAGCTGGGCATCACCAACATGTTTTCCGTCTATCAGCAGGGGCTGGTCGGCTGGGACGTCTACGCGTACCACAAACAACCGATGTGGCGTGTCGTCGCGGACACCCAGCGCCGTTTCGGCCTGGACGGCTACCTGTACTTGCGTCCGGCTGTAATAAGGCGTCCTGGGGATCCTCCCAGGAAAACCACACTGACTCGGCTGAATGAGAACAAGCTGGAGCGCCGGACGGTGATCCATACGCCGGAAGGCGATCTGACCTCGGCAGAAACGATCATGAAAAACGAGTCACCGACGGTCACGGAAGGCCTGATCAAGTCGGAACGGGACTTTGCCCTCTGGCTGAAATACGGTTTTCCCGACGACACGGACTATGACTTGGCTTCAATCAGCGAGCCGATCGCCTATATGGGCCATAACGGCACCTGCGCCGGATCTGCCTCGATTCCAGGCTTGCACGCCCTGACGGACCTGTTCCAGGGCCGTCTGGCCGCGGCGACCTATTTCATAACCGATTATCCCGATTACCTGGACCTTTACCGGGAAAAAGCCGAACGCCACCTGCTGCGTGCTGTCGAGCAGGTTATCGACGCCGGTGTCGATTACATCGAACTGTCCGGATCCGGCATGCTGACCTTGTCCACGCCGGATCTGTTTCGCCAACTCTGCCTGCCGTTCATCTGCAAGGCAGCCGCGATCTGCAGCCAGGCCGGCATCCTGGTTGAAGTCCATTGCTGCGGCAAGGCGCGCCTCGTCGTCGAGGACCTGTACCGGGAAACGGCGGTCAACAGCGTCAACCCGCTCCAGCCGCCGCCCATGGGCGACTGCGACCTGGCAAAAATCAAGCAATCTTTCGGCGATCGGCTGTGCCTGAAGGGCAATGTCGGCGTTACCCATCCGCTCCTGTTCGGTACGCCGGACGACGTGGAGCGCGATGTGCTGCGCTGCCTGGAAGCAGCCAAGGCGGGGGGACGCTTTATCTTGTTCAGCGAAGAGGGTATCGGGGCGCTGACGCCTGCCGAAAACGTCACGCGTTATGTCGCCGCCGCCAAAGCATACGGGGCCTATTGAAAACCGGCCATCCCGACATCTTGCGGCCGGCCTATAGCCGCGCTATAATGGAAACACAGCAAATCTTGCAGCGAAAAAGGCAAACCCGGACAAATCCGGGGGCGCAAAACTAGAGGGCCTAAACGGGACATTACCCGCAGGGCAGCCAGTTGCCGATCGGAAGAAGCATTGACCAGGCTTCCCTTCCCGTTTCGGGCAAGGGAAGTTTTCATTTTCCAGGATCTCGGCATGCCGGTTGTTCCCGCACTTCCCCCAAGGGAGTGAATCGCATGAAACAGGGCGCGCGACATGATCCCCCGGACCTGCCGGACGTAACCCGCCGTAACAAGCCGGCCAGTTTGTCCTGGATCGTCCTGTTCCCCTGCCTGGCGCTGGCGCTGCTGGCCGCCGGTCTTATCTGGCACGCCAGCCGCCAGGCAGCACCTTGGATTCACCTGGAACCGGTGACAACGACACAATCCAGCCAGACGCAAAGTGCACCATACACCGGTTCCGAGACACTTTTCATGGACATGACCACGCAGGCTGCCCTGTTGCATTACAGCCGCACAACCCAGGCGGCTGAGCAACCCGTCCCACGAGAAACAGTGCCGCAGGCAACCTCTTCCCCCACCCCTTCGCCAACCCCGCCGCTGCCGACGCCCTACCCGCGCCGCACCGACAGCAACGGCATCCCCCAGGAAGGCGTTCCGGTCGATGCGTTCGTCCCCGACCACACGGTCTTCTATGCCAGGGGGCAAGCCGAGCTGCGTGAAATGCCCAATACCGACGCCGCCATCATCGGTGAACTATCGCTTGGCGATCCGGTCAAGCGACTGGGGTTCGGCCTGGACTGGTCCCGTGTCACAGGACCGGACGGGCAGACAGGGCTACGTCCTGAACAGCCTGATCAGCCGGCAGTTCATCGCCAAGCCGACGCCATCACCCACCGCCACGCCCTCCCCGAAGCCGACCCGCGCCCCAAAACCGACAGCCGTTCCGACGGCGGCGCCCACAACCAAGCCAACCCGAGCACCGACCGCTGCGCCAACAGTCACACCCACTCAGGCACCCGCGCCGACCGCCTCCCCGACGCCGCTACCAACCGCAAGTCCCTCGGCTGTGCCGACCCAGGAGCCGACCCCGACCGTAACCACATCCCCGACGCCGCCGCCCGCGACAGCCACGCCTGCGCCGCCGGCCGGAACCGGCCGCAGCGAGTCCGAGCAGCAAGCCCTGGTCGAACTGGCCCGCTCCCTGATCGGGACACCTTACGTCTATGCGCGCATGTCGCCCGAAGAGGGCTTTGACTGCTCCGGGTTCACATCGTACGTGTATAAAACGCTTTTCGGTATCAAACTGCCCCGAACCGCCAGGGACCAGTCCGGATATGGCCAGCCCGTGTCGAACGCGGACATCGCGATCGGGGATATTCTCTGCTTCGACTGGTTTAAGGACGATGGCATCTGCGACCATGTCGGCCTTTATATCGGCAACGGCCGCTATGTGCACGCGTCCAGTTCAGATAGGACTTACTTCTCCGACTGCGGTGCCGTCAAGGAAGCGACGGTGGTCTTCGGCAGGAGTCCTGTCATTTCGATCCGGCGCATCATACCCTGACAACAGGTACAACGACACTCAGGATATTGAACAAAAAGGGTGGTACATGAAAGCTATACCGCAAAGGCTCGCCCGTGCAGGATCAGACCCATTTTCCGAATAGGTCACTGTGCATTCCTGTTCGCGAGAAAGTCAGCACAAGAACCTCATTCTCAATGCGATAGAGCATCAGCCAATCAGGCTGGATATGGCATTCTCGGTGCCCCCTCCAGTATCCAGTCCGTTCTTGGTCTTTGTTGCTCTCCGGTAATGCATTTCCCGTTGCAAGAATATCAATCACAGATTCAAGATGCTCTATTCATTTTTTAAATCAGCGAACAGCTCATCAAGGTCGGTATAACCCTTTACAGACGGATCGTTCGCAATCCTTTCCGCTTCCAGCATAGCAGCAACCGTTTTCCTGTTTGGCAGGTTTAAGGACACGTCGAAAGGGATACGTCCCTCACGCAGCGACTGGCGCACGAAAATATTATGAGCCGTTGTAAGGTTCATACCCAGCTCTCCAAACAGGGCTTCAGCCTGCTCTTTCAAATCGCTGTCCATTCGGATACTCATGTTGGACGTGGTACCGGCCATAAAATCAACTCCCTTCTGCTGACGCGGCTATTTATTTCTGTCGGTACCTCTCGTTTAAACCAAAATGCAACGCGTTCAGTTATCGGAACACACAAGAAGGAACCGCAAAATATAAAAAACTCGATTATCAACCTTTGGCACATGTCTTGCCGCAGGGAGGATGAACGCTCAGGCTGGAAACAGGTTGGCCGGACGGCGCACCTTGCGGATCTTGGCCGGCGTATAGGCATGAGTTCGGATATAGTTCAGGATAAGGCTGAGCCCTGCCTTGTTGGGATGCAGACCGTCTTTCATCATCAGTTCGTCGCGGGCGTTGCCCTCTTCGTTGAGCAGGACCGAGAACGTATCCAGGTACTTGCAGCCCGTCTCCTCTGCGATGCTTAAGATCCAGCGGTTGCCCTGGCTGATCTTCACGTTGGTGATGTTGCCCCAATGCTTGTAGCGGCGCGTAATCGGGTAGATCGACTGCAAAATCAACGTCGTGTTCGGACTGATCCTCTGGATGTCCGTGACCAGGTCCTTGTACTCAGCTTTGAAATAGTCTTCTTTCATGAACGAGATGCCGTTGATGCCTACGGCGATGACCAGGATATCCGGCTTGTGGCGGCGAACCACCTCGCGGATCGGGCGTTCGACCCGGTCGAACGGATCGAGGATCTCGTAGCTGCCCTGGTAGGCGAGTGTCATCGTTCCTTCGGGGCCGGTCCAGATCTGCGTCGACTTTTTTCCGTTATGCAGCAACCCGAACGGCCACATCCAGTAGGTCGGGGAATCACAGATAAAGGTCAGCCGACGCACATAGGCCTTGCCCTGGTCAGGCGTTGGCGGCAACAGCGCAGGCGAATCATAATCGATTGGAACCAGCTGGGGGTTGGCCGCATAGATCGGCTCGGCGCTGCGGTCCGGTGCGGCGATGGCAGATTGGCCGGTCCAGCCGACAGCCAGCAACATGGCAGCCAGGCACAAGAGAGATCGGCACGGAACACGTATGGTACTATGTGTGGTTCGTCGCATTTTCTCACCATGTCATGTCAGATCCGGTAACGCGAGATCTCTTTGACCTTAGCACAGGGTGACGGACGATGCAAGAGAGCGTAGCCTAAACCCGCCGGGCGGTGATAAAATGATCTGGAGATGAGGAGGCTACCATGGTCGACGCGATGCCCAAAAGAAGCCTGCAATGCCCGAACTGCGGCGCCCCCGCAGCTGAAGATGCCGCGCGCTGTTCCTATTGCCGGTCCGTGCTTTCGGTTACGGCCTGTCCGACCTGTTTCGGTCCGGTCTTCCTCGGCATGAAGCATTGCCCGTCGTGCGGCAGCCCCGTCTCGCGCCAGGATGCCAAGCGTGTGGAAACGTGGCTGTGCCCCAGCTGCGAGCAGCGCCTGGAGCCAGCCGACGTGGGCGGCGTCATCCTGCACGAGTGTCCCGGCTGCGGCGGCATCTGGCTCGACACGGCCGCCTTTT
>JAAZFW010000415.1 GCA_012511525.1 Clostridiaceae bacterium | reverse complement strand
CCCCTGCGATCTGGAAGCTGCTGGAGGACCATCCGGATATGCGTACGGGCACCACGCTGCCGGACGGCGCTATTTATACCTACCCCTACATCACCGATCCAGCAAACCCGTCTGCCTACAGCAAGCGTAACATCCGCGAGAGCTGGCTGACAGAACTTGGCCTTGAAATGCCCAAGACGCTGGACGAATTCGTCGACGTCATGTACAAGTTCAAGGAAAAAGGCGAGGATGTTATCCCGTTTGGCGGCGCTTATGCCTCAAGCAATCCGAGTGCGATCATCTTCCAGGCACTGGGTGTGATTACACAAGATGCGACGGGTACAGCCCCCGGCGTCCGCAACAAAAAAATCATCATCCCCGGCGGCGACAAGGAAGTGTTCGGTGAATACCTGAAGCTGATGAACAAGTTCTACCAGGACAAGATCATCGACCCGGATTTCTTCACACTGGATACCGTCGGCGTGTCCGCCAAGGCGACCGAAGGCAAGCTAGGCGTGATCGCCACCGATCCGTTCGCGGTCTGCCCTGACTACGACATGTTCTCCCAGTACACGGCACTCGGCGCCATGACCAGCGCGCTTAATGACAAAGCGTTTGCGGTTAAAAAACCGACATGGACCTGCGGCGGCTGCTTCGTGTCCGTCAATGCCGAAAACAAGGAACTGATCGCCCGCTGGGCCGACTGGATGTGCACCAATGAAGGGACGCACGCTGCCTGGGTCGGCGCCTGCCGCAATGAAGAGCACCTGATGCTGGAAGGCTACGGCGGCTGGTATTGCGACGAGAAATGGAGCCGCGTCGATTATGACCGTGTCGATGTCGAAGGCGGAACCACCAAGTGGGAAAATGCTGTTGTTTACCTGAAGTCGTTGGTTGCCGGTTTCAACATGGGTTCGATCGGCACGACCATCGGGGAAAACCGTTATCGTCATTCGCTGAGCAATCTGCCGGTACTGGAATACTACGACTGGTACAAGGCTTCCCCGGAGAACGGAGACTACTACTGGCGTATCAGCGCGATGGAAGCGTTTGACAACATCCAGGTCAGCTCCCTGACAACTCTGGTCTATTTTGACGAAGACACCTCCGACCGGATCACCGAACTGGCTTCAGTCATCAATGCGCACATCGAAGCGGAATCTGCCAAGTTCATCACCGGCGCCCGTTCGCTGAATGAACTCGACAACTACTTTACCGAGCTGGACAACCTGGGCTTCCAGGAATACCTCGGCGATTACGCTGAAGCGTATGCAGCCGCGCTCGAGAACTATTGATCAAAAGATTCGTCATCAGAACGATGACAGAACGAACGGGCAGCCGCAAGGCTGCCCGTTTTCTGTGCCGCCAGGTATATGCACAATGCAAGTCGTGTTACACCTTGAGACCCTGATCCGCCATTTCCTTTATTTGATGGAAGCTGATTGCCGGCAATGTAAGCTGTGAACCAATGAGCGGTTAACAAATGAGTTGCTCTTTTCTCCGAAAGACGAACAAATTTTGTTTTTCGGTCGGAAGATCTATGGGACAGCTCTTTCAAGAACATACCCCATCTGCATAATACATGCGTGCGGCCGAGAAGTCTCCGCTGATATGATTTGCTTAAAATCGAAATCTAATTGAGAGACCTGTTGATTATATCACGGAAAAGTGATATCATGCATTTGAATGAGAACTGGGT
>JAAZFW010000414.1 GCA_012511525.1 Clostridiaceae bacterium | reverse complement strand
TATGTCCGGATCGGGCGCAATCCGGTCGAAGACGTCTATCCCGATGACGACATGCCTTTTTCGATCGGCAAGGCGATCCGACTGCACGAGGGATGCGACGCGACGATCATCGCCTGCGGCGAGATGGTGCGGGGCGCGCTCGACGCCGCCCTGTCCCTGGAACAGGCGGGGATCGGCTGCCGGGTACTCGACATGCACACGATCAAGCCGCTGGACGAGGCGGCCATCGTCGCGGCCGCCCGCGAGACCGGCGCCGTGGTAACGGTCGAAGAGCACAGCGTCCATGGCGGCCTGGGTGCCGCGGTGGCCGAAGTGCTGGTTCAAACCTGCCCGGTGCCGATGCGTATCCTGGGTGTGCCGGACGAACCTGCCATCCCGGGCAAATCGGCGGAGGTTTTCCGCCACTACGGCCTGGACGCCGACGGCATCGCACGGCAGGTTCGGGCCCTGATCGAAAAGAAATAAGGCTGCCAGCAGCCGGACAACAGAGGTAAACCATGCTGAAAAAGACGCTGAAAGATGTCGCCCTGGCCGCCGGCGTGTCGCCTGCGACCGTATCGAACGCCCTGAACAACCGCCGCGGGGTCAGCGACGAGATCCGGGAAAAGATCTTTCAAACGGCCCGCGAGCTGGGTTATACGCGCGAGAGCGGCGCCAGGAAACCGGCTGTCCGGCTGGTAGTCCTGAAGCGCCATGGCCTGGTGGTGTCGGACACGCCGTTTTTCGCGGCCCTGATCGAAGGGATCGAGAAGCAGTGCCGCCTGCAGGGGCACGAGCTGCTTGTCTCCCATATCCACTTGCCGGAAACCGACCGGGCCGACCTGCTGCAGCGCTTCAGCACCGACCACGCCGCCGGCGTGATCATCCTGGCGACGGAGATGCTGCCGGAGGACTTGGCGCTGCTTTCCCATCTGCGCATCCCGGTCGTCCTGCTGGACAGCCGCTTCCTGGGCTGTTCCTATGACTGCGTCCTGATCGACAACGAGGGGGCGGCTTTTACGGCGACAGGCCATCTGGTCGAGCAGGGCCACCGCAGCATCGGCTACTTGTTCAGTGCCGTACCCATCCAGAACTTTCTCGACCGCGCCGCCGGCTTTCGCCAGGCGCTGCGCCAAAACGGCCTCCAGCCGGAGTCTTGCTGCCGCATCGCCCTGGAACCAACGCTGGAGGGGGCCTGCCGCGACATGAACAAGGTGCTGGCCGAACGGTCGGGCACGTTGCCGACCGCTTTTTTCGCCGATAACGACATCATCGCCTGCGGTGCCATGAAAGCGCTGCAGGAGCGCGGGTTCCGTGTCCCGGAGGATGTCTCGCTGGTCGGGATCGACGACATGCCTTTCTGTGAATTGACCGGGCCCCGCTTGACGACCGTGCGCGTGTTCAAACAGGAAATCGGCGGCATCGCGGTGCGCCGCCTGATGGAAAAGATCGCCGGCGATCCGGTGGTGCTGCAGATCGAGGTCGGCGCCGAGCTGGTCGTGCGCGACAGCGTGCGCCGTTTATCGATCCAGGAACCTTCAGATAAGCCGATCAACCGAAAGAGGTGACCGCTATGGAAAAGAATCCGTCAACCGTTGCAACCGTCGAACGCTGGACCGATTATGAATGGGTTCTCGAAGGGCCGCAAGACGGCAACCCGTTCCGGGACGTAACCCTCACTGCCCGATTCACAAACCTGAGCCGCAGCCTGGATGTCGCCGGCTTCTACGACGGCGACGGCCGCTACATCGTGCGCCTGATGCCCGACATGACCGGAACCTGGCAGGGCGTGACCGCCAGCAACAGCCCCGAGCTGGACAATCGGACGCTGACACTGACTTGCACGACGGCTTCCCCGGGCAACCACGGCCCGGTGCGCGTCAGCAACACCTGGCATTTCAGCTACGAGGACGGAACGCCCTATCTGCCCTTTGGCACGACCTGCTATGTCTGGAACCACCAGGGCGACGCGCTCGAGGAACAGACGATCCGGACGCTGGACGAGGCGCCGTTCAACAAGATGCGCATGTGCGTTTTCCCCAAGCACTATACCTTCAACAGCAATGAGCCGGAATATTATCCGTTCGTACGTAACCAGGACGGCAGCTGGGACTTCACCCGGCCGGAACCGGCCTTCTACCGCCACCTCGAGCGGCGCATCCGCGACCTGCGCGACCGCGGCATCGAGGCTGACCTGATCCTGTTCCACCCCTATGACCGCTGGGGCTTCGCCGCGATGACGCCGGAGCAGGACGACGCCTACCTGGACTATGTCGTCCGGCGCCTGGCCGCCTACCGCAACGTCTGGTGGTCTTTTGCCAACGAGTATGACCTGATGACCAAGACGACAGCCGACTGGGAGCGTCTGGCCCAGCTGGTCGTGACGCGCGACCCCTGGCAGCACCTGCGCTCGATCCATAACTGCCGCCATTTCTACGACCACACGAGGCCCTGGATCACGCACTGCAGCATCCAGCGCACCGACAACTACCGCACCAGCGAGTATGTCAACGAATGGCGCCAGCGCTATCGCAAACCGGTGGTGGTCGACGAATGCGCCTACGAAGGCAACATCAGCAACAACTGGGGCAACATCACGGCCGAGGAGATGGTGCGGCGATTCTGGGAAGGCGCCGTACGCGGCGGCTATGTCGGCCACGGCGAGACCTACATGCACCCGCAGGACATCCTCTGGTGGTCCAAGGGCGGCACGCTGCACGGCCAAAGCCCCGCGCGCAT
>JAAZFW010000413.1 GCA_012511525.1 Clostridiaceae bacterium | reverse complement strand
GAAGTATTCCATGTCCGTGAAGACCGAAGCCGCCGAGATCTTGCCCATGTCGAGCGCCGGACCGTAGACTGCCAGCGGCCTCATGCTCGAACCGGGTGAGCGGTAGGCGTCGACGGCCCGGTTGAGAACGAAGTTGCCGGTTTTCTGGCCGAAACCGCCGACCATCGCCTTGATCTGGCCGGGATGCTCCAGGTTGTCAATGACGACGACACTGCCGTTTGGCTTCTCCGGCATGTCGATCAGGTTGTCCATGTCGGTGATGAACAGCGCCTGGTCGTTGAATGTAGCCTCAGCCTGGGCCTGGACTTCGCTGTCGAGGGTGGTCTCGATGGTCAGGCCGCCGTTGTAGACGGTGAAGGCGGCGATGTCATAGGAGAAGCCGCGTTTTTCCATCAGGTCGTCGATGACCTCGCCGATCACGTAGTCGACGAAATAGGAGTTGATCTGGGTCGCCGAGACCGCCGGAGGCTTCTTGCGGAACACCAGTTCCGTGTCGAGCGCGCGCTCGTACATCGAGCGGGTGATCATCTCAAGCTCGTACATTTTGCTCAGCACGATGCGCATGCGGCGCAGCGCGTTGCGCTTGCCGGTTTCGGTCAGGGGATTGTAGGTCGATGGGCGGTTGGGGATACCGGCCAGGAAGGCACTTTCGACCAGGGTCAGGTCCTTGGCGTCCTTGTCGAAGTAGGCCTTGGCGGCCGACTGGATGCCGACATAGCTGTTGCCCATCGGGACAAGGTTGACGTACAGCTCCATAATCTCATCCTTGCTCTTCTCTTGTTCGAGCAGGATGGCCTTGTACCACTCCTGGACTTTGCGCTGGGCTGAAACCTCGTCGGCACCGGACACCAGTTTGATCGTCTGCTGGCTGATCGTCGAGCCGCCGTGCGACGGGCTGCCGCCGTTGCTCAGAGCGCTCAGGACCGCGCTGAAGATGCGGCGCGGGTCGATCCCGATGTGGGTGTCGAAGCGTTCGTCCTCGATGGCCTTGAAGGCTTCGTCGATATAGGTGCCCTTGACTTCGGCAAACGAAATGTACTCGCGGTTGATGTTCTGGCTGCCGGTCAGGATGGCGACATCCTGGCCGCTGGCGTCTTTGATGCGTGTGGTCTCGTTGGAGGTTTTGATGTGGTCGGTGGTGACCGGCGCTGCCGTGGTGATGTATCCGACCAGCATGCCGCCGCCGATCCCGCCGATCAGGAAAGCCATGACCAGAAGGATCAGGACAAACAGCATCAGGGCGCGGCTGACGGCCGTCCCGACGACCTTGGGAATGGACATCAGGCTGCTGGAATGGGTTGGCTTACCGCGCAAATGGCGGTACAACTCCTTGCGTACCGCGATGTTGGAACGCCGCCGGGGCGGCGGCGTATAATATTTCTGGTTAGCAGCCACGTTCTGGCCTCCTGTTTGTGCTGGACCCAGCCACGGCCATTAGGCCGAACTACTCCATGATAATGTTTCTCGGGTTGACCGGACTGCCGTAGAAGGTGACCTCAAAATGCAGATGGGGCGTGGTCGAGGTGCCGGTATTGCCGACCGCCGCGATGACCTCGCCCTTGTCGACACGGTCACCGGCCTGGACATAGAGCTTGCTGCAATGGAAATAGGCGGTGATGAATCCGTTGCCGTGGTTGATCTTGACAAATCGGCCGGCGCTGGAGTTGTAGCCGGCCCCAATGACCGTGCCGCCTCCGGCTGCCTTGATCGGCGTACCGGTCGGGGCGCCCATGTCGACGGCCGGGTGGAAATGGCGGTAGTGATAAATCGGATGGATGCGGTAGCCGTAACCGTCCAGCTTCCCGGGGATGGGCTTGAGCGTTGGGATGTTGGCCAGCTGGCGGCTGATCGCGGCCTTGTAGTCGGTCAGGTCGATTTCGCTGGCTTCAGGTGTTTTCTCAAATGATTTCACCTTGCGCGACAAGGAAAGCAGCTCTTTGGCCTTTTCGGCATAACTGGCGACGGTCGGGCCGGAGCGGGAGATGGTTTTTTCGGTTAAGTTGGCCATCAGGGCATCCAGGATGGTCTCTTCCAGGTTTTCCATTTCTTCCTGCTGGCGGGCGATCTCATCCTGCTGGCGGTTCAGCGAATCGGCCAGCTCGTCGGCTTCCTTTTGCGCCGCGGCCAGTTCCTGCTGCAGGTTGATCTGCTCGACGGCGGCGCAGCGGTCTTCCTGCTTGGCCAGTTCGGCAGCGACACCGGTAACTCCGGCCGGCGCCGGCGCGGCAGCAGCGTCGGCCTCGTGACCCTTACCCAACAGAAAACCGAGCAGCCCGGACCCTGCCAGGAGCAAAGCCAGGGCAGAAGCAACGATGGCGCGCCGATGCAGATAAACCGCTTTTTGGCTTGTGCTAGTCGGCCTCACGACAGATTCGGCCGGAACTGAGCGCTTTTTCCGCATGGGAACTCCTTCCATGTGTGGAATATCGTGCTCATTATACGGTAAAAGCAACAGGTTTGCAATCTTGCCGTCACGCGGCGGACACAGACCATGACGGGGTCCCGATGGAACTTCGCGGACAACCATGTTAAACTGGGTACGCACCCGGATGGGGCTAGTGAAGTCAGGGAAGGGAAATGGCCGATGAACCGCGGGAAAGCCAGGCGAATAGGAATCGCGATTGTGGTTGTCGTGCTGTTCTTCACAGGCTACAGCTACTTTTTCCGCACCTACTTCGACAGCCAGGAATACCTGCTGCTGGCTTATGAGTACACGGGCCGGGATCCGACGATCGTCGATTGGGAGTACCCGGATTTCGAGATCATCAACCACAAGGGCCGTTTGACGATCCACATCATCTTCCATACGACGGAGGACTTCACCCG